>JBCCCJ010000205.1:0-7520 GCA_039033615.1 Bacteroidota bacterium | reverse complement strand
GATGAGCAAGTTCTGTTGTCATTGATGTCCAGTGCAAAAGAGGTATTTCCAGAGGTCAAGGCGGCTTTTTCTTGGATTCAAGATTGTTGGTACTGCGTGTTTCCAGATTCAAAACCGATAGGAATTGCTGCACGATTTGTACATGATCCGATCTATCGGCGATTTGTCCAAGAATTGATGCAATCCAGCCATACTGGAATCAATGAATTGAAGGTAGAAATATTAGAACTAGAACAGTTCTTAGGAGAAAAGCAAAGGGATTTGATCGAAGAACTTCAAGCGAAAGTAGTAGGGGAAGATGACGTTGCATCAGCGAGATCCTTGGATGGAAAAGAAGAGCTTGTCGTTTTGCTCCGGAATGGGAAACACATGATGTACCGGATGTTTCCCGTCCATCCTAACGCAAATGGAAAGCAGGTACGATTTTCTTTCAATGAAGAATCAGATGGAACCATCCGCCTATTAGAGCTGATCTCTCCTTTGTTTCAGGCGATCATGGAGTCGCATGTTGTCGTAATTGATGAAATAGGTAGGAGTATCCATCCTCAATTGTTGAAAACCTTGTTGAAAAGATTTTCTCAATCCACTACGCAAGGGCAGCTGATATTTACTACTCATGAAGCTCATTTGCTAGATCAATCCTTATTTAGGCGAGATGAAATCTGGCTATCTGAGAAGGACCCTTCAGGCCAAACCAACCTTTTTCCATTGAGTGATTTTTCTATCCGCCATGATCTTGATATTCGTAAAGGGTATCTGAATGGTAGGTTTGGGGGAGTTCCTTTGGTTCACGAATTGGACAACCTCAATTGGAGTGCTTATGCCGAGGAAGAATCGAGCCTATAAAAAGGGAGAACCTTTTCGAGATGCAAGTTTGTATGTGATCGTTGCTGAAGGAAAACGAGAAGATGAATATTTCCGGTTTTTCCAGGGCAAAACCTCTCGCTTAAGGATCAAAATTGTCCCTCGTGAAGAAGGGAGTTCTTCTCCCAAACAATTTTTGGGTCGTCTCCAAGACTTTCAGCAAGAGTTGGGTTGGTCTTCAAAAGAAAGAGATCAAACCTGGTTTGTGTTAGATGTTGATAGGTGGCCTAGGATAGCTATAGAGGAGTTGAGACAGACCTGTGTACAATTCTCCAATTGGCACATTGCAATTAGTAACCCTTGTTTTGAGGTATGGCTCCTATTTCACTTACACAAAGAATTAGAGCCTGTTGCAAACATAAGCAGCAAAGAAGTAAAGGGATTACTTCATCAATCAGTGGAGGGGGGATACAAAGTAGAAGAATTTGCCATAGACATCAAGGAGGCCTGTTCAAATGCAGAATATGCAGACAGAAAGTCCAAGCATTATTATCCTGGTTTAATGATAACCAAAGTGTACAAACTTGGTCAAGCAATCATCCATTTGCTTGGAGAGAATTGGAGATGATCGTTATCCCCCGTTTCCCAATTCCCGCATCCCTTTGTACCTTTGGGGGAAATTTTGGCTGATCCAATTCAGATGAAAGAAAAAATCCAGCAGCTCCTTCAGGAAGTAGAAGCGTTTCGGGTCGAAAAAGAAGAAGACTTAGAGACATATCGCCGTCAGTTCACCAATCGCAAAGCGCAAATCAATGATTTGTTTGGCGAGTTTCGGACCCTTTCTGGTGAGATGAAAAAAGAGCTGGGTCAAACCCTGAATCAACTCAAGCAGCGGGCACAGGCTCGTCTGGAAGAATTTCAGCGTGATCTGGCCAATCAGCAGCGCAACGAAGACCAACCACACGATCTCACCTTGCCAGGGGATCCACAGGTTGCCGGAGCTCGGCATCCGCTCGCCATTGTGCAGCGCAAGATCGTCGAAGTATTTGAGCGGATCGGATTCACCATTGCCGAAGGCCCGGAGATCGAGGACGATTGGCACAACTTTACTGCGCTGAACTTCCCGGACAACCATCCGGCGCGAGACATGCAGGATACCTTCTTCGTGAATCGCAATCCGGATTACCTGCTTCGGACACATACCTCTTCCGTGCAGATCCGGGCGATGGAACAAGGCAAGCCGCCTTTCCGGATTCTTTCCCCCGGTCGGGTATACCGTAACGAGGCCATTTCTGCGCGGGCCCACTGTTTCTTCCATCAGGTAGAAGGTCTGGTAGTTGACAAAGACGTCAGTTTCGCGGACATGCAGCAAACCCTGCAATACTTCGCCACCATGATTTTTGGGAGCGAAACCAGCATTCGTCTGCGGCCATCTTACTTCCCCTTTACCGAGATTTCTGCCGAAATGGACGTTACCTGTCTGATCTGTGGCGGAAAAGGCTGTAAAGTATGCAAACATACCGGTTGGCTCGAAATCATGGGCTGTGGCATGGTGGACCCTAATGTGCTGGCCAACTGTGGCATCGACCCCAATGAGTATTCCGGTTACGCCTTTGGAATGGGCATCGAACGAATCGCCCAACTGCTATATCGAGTACCCGACTTACGGCTTTATTCTCAAAACGACATTCGCTTTCTCAAGCAATTCGAAAAACGCTAAGCCACCATGTACATTCTCGCCCTCAATTGTGGTTCCTCTTCCGTGAAGATGGAAGCCATTGACCCTGTCTCTCAAGATCGCTTTCTTCAGGTCAGCATCAAGGGGATTTTATCGGTTCAGCCCAGTTTGGAATTTTCGGACGAAGTGGAACCCAGGCCCTGTCCAGCAGGAGGACACGTAGAAGCGCTGCGCTTTGTTTTGCCATTGATCCAGGAAAAACTTGCTGCCGTAGAATTGATGGGGATCGTCCATCGGGTGGTGCATGGCGGAGAAACCTTTCAGGAACCTACGTTGATCACGGACCAGGTGGTAGAGGCGATTCGCGAACTGGCACCTCTGGCACCCTTACACAATCCCATTCAGGTGATTGGGATCGAAGCATGCCTAGAACAATGGGCAGATTTGCCACAAGTAGCGGTGTTTGATACGGCTTTCCACAGCACCTTGCCGACTCGCGCCAAATTGTATGCCCTCCCCAAATCCCTGAACGAAAAACATGGCCTGCGCCGCTATGGTTTTCACGGTACCAGCCATCGCTATGTGGCTCGAAAAGCCGCAGAATACCTTGGATTTGAGTTTCGCGATCTGCGAATCATTACCTGCCACTTGGGGAATGGTGCTTCCCTGTGTGCGGTGGAATACGGTCGTTCCGTGGAAACGTCTATGGGGATGACCCCGCTGGAAGGGCTGGTGATGGGTACGCGTAGTGGAGACGTGGATCCGGGGGTATTGATGCACCTGATGGGGCAAGAGCATTTGACTCCGGGAGAATTGGATATTCTGTTGAATCAGGACAGTGGGTTGAAAGGTCTGGCGGGGACCAACGATATGCAGGAGTTGGAAGAACGATCTGCGAATGGAGATGATGCGGCCAGAAGAGCGATTCAGGTGTTCACGCATCGCCTGAGGAAATACATTGGTTCATTTGCGGCGGTGATGGGTGGCGTAGATGCCATCGTGTTTACTGGCGGGATTGGGGAAAATTCTGCGGTGATCCGGGAACGTACCGCGCAACGGATGGAATTCCTCGGGGCCATTCTCGACGAAGACGCCAACCGCATGGCGGATAGAGATGACCCGAAAGCCATTGCGGACTTCTCTACCGCCAACAGCCGCTGCAAATTGCTGGTGGTACCTACCGACGAGCAATACGAAATGGTTCGGCAGGCTGCTTCTGTGATTCAGGAGCATCATAAGGTCCATCAGCCTCCGCTGACCATTCCCATCGCCGTGTCGGCGCGTCACGTTCACCTGACCCGTGAGATTGTGGATCAATTATTTGGGGAAGGCTATGAGCTAACCTTGCATCGCTGGTTGTCTCAGCCGGGGCAGTTCGCCGCCAAAGAACAAGTCAACCTCATCGGTCCCAAAAATACCCTGGAACGCGTCCGCATTCTCGGGCCCTTGCGCTCCAAGAATCAAGTGGAAATCTCGCGAACTGACGAATTTTTCCTGGGCATCGACGCTCCGATTCGGGCCTCGGGGCACGTGGAGAACAGCCCTGGCATTACCCTAGAAGGACCAAAAGGCCGGATAACCATTCAGGAAGGGGTGATTTGTGCCTTGCGTCATATCCACATGACCCTAGAGGATGCCGAGCAATTTGGGGTGCACGACAAAGACATGGTCGAAGTGCGGGTGGACAATGAACATCGCAGCCTGACCTTTGGTTCGGTGCTGGTACGGGTGTCTCCGAAATATAAATTGGAAATGCACATCGACACGGACGAAGGCAATGCCGCCGAGTTGGGCAGAGGGGCAGTAGGCGCCTTGGTAGAAACCATCGGAACCGCTTCCATCCTCCGTCGTCAACTCAACAAAGGCTGATGCGATTGCTACTCGTCGCTGGGCTCTGCTCATTGTTGGGATTGATGGCATGCCGATCCCTGCCAGAACCAGATCGAGGGCCGAAGACCCAGTTTTTTCGGGCCGAGCTGCGGGGAGATAGCATGGCTTTTTTTCTCCGAAATGAACTGGACTGTCCCATTCAGGTCAAGATGGAGGAAAAGGAGGGAACGCGCTGGCTGGCAGAACCGCAGTTTTCTCTGGTCGAAGCCAAAGACAGTGCTGAACTGTTGACGGTAGATCTGCAAGGGCAGGATTCTTCCGAAGTGGCACAGGCGTTCAGCGTGGTCAGCTATTACAGCCATCCCGATCTACTGAACATCGACTCTGCCTACGCATATGCCTTTCCTTTTCCAGAATCAGCTCGCTACCAGATCATGCAGGGCTATGGCGGCAGTTTTTCCCACACCAGTGAGTACTCATACTATGCCATTGATTTCAATTTGGGCGTGGGAGATACCATCTGTGCGGCGCGGGAAGGGATTGTCATTGAGGCAATAGAGGGCAATCATATTGGCGGTGGCAATCGTAAGTACCGACCCTATGCCAATGTTCTCACCATCTTTCATTCGGATGGTACGCTGGGCCAGTATGTTCATCTCGCTCCTAATGGGGCCTTGGTAGAATTGGGGGATTCTGTGAAGAGAAAACAGCCAGTTGGCATTTCCGGATTGACAGGTTTTACTTCAGCCCCTCATCTACATTTTGCGGTCATCCAGCCTTTAAAAGGTGGCGCGAAATCTATGCCGGTCCGATTCGGGGGCATTGCGGGGAAAGACCTGCGAAAGAATATGTGGGTTCCAGAGTAGGGAAATTCTCGTTCAGGGACTGATCTTTTTCAGCACGATCCGCTCGCTTTGGCTTTCGATCATATTGGTGAAAAATTGTTGGAGACCCTGCTTATCTTCTGCCAAAAAACGAGGATTGCGAAGATCCATGGAGCTCTTGAACAAAATCAACCTCCCTTCCTCTTGGCAGCCAATTTCAAATAGGATGCCTGCCTGGTTGAAGGTCATTCGCCGCGCCATGGGCAAACTTTCGACTTCATACCCATCTGGAATCACAAGGTTCATGACGTAGGTCAGCTGCTTTCGATTGCGGAAATCAAAGGGACGAAAGCGATCTCCGTCAGGAAGGGTGTATTCGCGAAACTCCTGCCCCAACATGGGTTCAATGAACAAACGGTCCGCCATTCGTTCCACATACGAATCCCCGCTCAGGGAATAATGCCATTGAGACCTCCCCTCGGATTCTGTAAGCTGTGCGGCGTTCGGGATTGTGGGATAGGTAAGGGGATCCAGCGCTGCGTACCCCTCCAAATAGGTGTCAACTTGGGCTGCGAGGCCCAAATCGGACGTGAATGCTGCCTGGACCATGAGGGAGATTTTGTCTAGCAAATCGGTGGGCAACTGAATCCAACCCGATTGTGGCCCTTGAAGTAGAAAAGCGATCTGATTCAGGGCCGATGGGTCAGGTAGATCATAGGAGCGACGGGGATCGGTCGCATCCAGGAAGAATACCCGATCCTCGATTTTTGCCAAACAAAGCAGGTGATTGAACTGTCCGGTAACCGGAGCATTCATCAGGATCGGCCCATGATCTCGGGTACTGACCAGACAGAGGCGAGCGGTGATCCCTGCCATGTCCAGTAGGAGATACAGCGTCGCATTGATTTCGGCTGAATTTCCCTTGGCGGAACCATATATGTCTGCCGGGGATCGCCCTAGCCAGGTAGCGCGGGTGCCATCCCAACGAAAGTGATCGCGCACGTGCTCATAGAGACGAATCAATTGGTCCTCCGGGGTTTCCTGATCCAGGATGAGTCGATCCACCAGCTTTTGCATGGCCTGGAGTTTGTCAGCCTGTTCCCTTTGCTGAAGGTCTTGCTCCAGCCCAATTCGGAAGCCTTCCCAGACCATTTGATCTGGACTCAGACTATCCGTCCCGGACAATTGGAAGGGCATGAGCAATGGCAAGAGCCATTGAAAGTGAATGACAGGCTGCTCCTCCTTCGGCGAACTGGCAAAGACTTCTTCCCGCAAGGCAGGGACGTATTTGAGTGCCCAACGATTGTTATTCTCAACGGGTTTGGGTTTGCCAGATACTGCCCCCAAATAGTCCTCTGGCCCAAAGCCATTCAGCTGAACCTGAGACCAAAGGGTGGGGTAGGGGTGTTGAAAATACCAGGGCTGCAGTCGATAGATGTCTTTGGTAAACAGGGTGTATTCATATTCCAACACCGAACCCACCAGGGCATTGGGGAAGCGAAAACGAACCACCGCCTCTTTGGAAGAGATGGTATCATGAGGCGCAAAGCGCATGGCAAGTTTGTGAACCTGCTTCTTGCCATTGTCCCAATTGATGGTTTGGACTTTGATGCCATTGAGGGTTTCGGTGCCCCCTTCCACCAAGTAGGAAACCTGCTGCTCTGCCAAAGGCAAGCCCGCCGCTTTGAGGATTTTGATGCGAACGTGGCGGGTCAGCATCATCATCTCGTTCTGGGTCGGGTGGGTCCGCCAATAGCCGTAGTCTCCCAATATGACCGCTGCCGCATCAGGATCCGCCTCATACTCGATCATCGCTACTTGGTTGGCTGGTATTCTACCCCATTTCATAGGTGGGGCTTGGGCAAAAGCCGAGGAGCCCACCATAGCCAAGAACCATCCTTGAATGAAGAAGCAGTAGGAAACAAACTTAGTCATACCTTAAAGAAACCAGATTTGATGCTAGAGGACAACCAAGGAAAACAATTTTCTTTAGACGTGAGATCGGCGAAGCCGCAAATCCTCTCCATTAACCCTCCAGATTTGACCATTCACCCCACATTCTACTTGGAGAGATGGGAATATCGCTATGTTTGTATCAACAGGTTAAAGTAAAGAATGAGCAAGGATTAGGGCCATCTCCTTTTATGGAAGAGTGCCCTAATTTTTTTGTGACCACTGCTGAGAACCTGTTCCGGGAAGTGGTTCGAAAATTGGACCGAAAGTAAGGCTCATATAGAGGATGTACGTCACATGTCACATATTTGCGGGTGATGTTGACATAAATGGCAGTCGCTACGCGCCTGCTACCAAAATTCTCTCTTCGATTGGCTACCAAGATGCGCATCCCTCCGGGCTGCGATTGTCTTTTGACAAGGACTTGTGGG
>JBCCCJ010000204.1:0-7601 GCA_039033615.1 Bacteroidota bacterium | reverse complement strand
GGGATGGAAATGGCTCGACGGACCTTTCGCCTACGCATACCTATACCGCCGTGGGGGAATATGTGGTTACGCTGAATATCACCACCGACTATGGCTGCGAAGAGGTGCATCAGGACACGATTTTTGTCTACCCGCAGCCCGTGGCGACGATTGGTTCCGATATGACCCAAGGCTGTGTGCCGCTGACGGTGCAGTTCGAGAACCTTTCCACCGGATACAGCGACTGGTCCTGGATCATCGACAATGGACCTGAAACGGCCCTGAATCCGAGCTACACCTACACGGTCGCCGATACCGATGTGGTGGTGCTGATGGTGGATACGGCGGATTTCTGTTTTGATACCACCACCCTGACGATTCAGGTGGCGACGCCTCCGACTGCGGCCTTCTCCCTATCGGAAAATCAATTTTGTAGCTTCCCCGCGCTGGTTCAATTCACCGACCAGAGCCAATCTGAAGTATCGTACACCCACTTCTGGGACTTCGGAGACGGTATCACTTCCACCAATCCCAACCCTGGGCATACCTACAATGCCATTGGGCACTACGAAGTCTTATTGGTGATCACCACGGATTATGGCTGTGTGGACAGCTTGACGGACAGTGTGTTTATCTATCCTGTGCCCCAGGCAGCCCTGCTGGCAGATAGCTTGCAAGGCTGTGTTCCATTTGAGGTAAACTTCCTGGATCAGTCCACCAATGCGTCTGGGTACGAATGGTGGGTAGCGGGCGATACGATTTTCGATCCTGGGTTTAGCTATTTGTTCACCAGTCCGCCCGATACCAGCTTCATCGTAACCTTGATCGCAGATACGGCGGATTTCTGTTTCGATACGACTAGCATCCAAATTGACATTGCCAGTCCTCCCTTGGCGAATTTTGCGCCCGATTGGGACCAATTTTGTGGCGTGCCTGCCTTGAACAGCTTTACAGACCTCTCTCAGAGTACCCGCCAATTACAATACCGTTGGGAATTTGGCGATGGTAACAGTTCCGTGGTGCCCAATCCGAATCACGTGTACAATGCGACCGGAGAGTTCGTCATTTCGCTTGAAGTCATCAATGATTACAATTGTCGGGATACCCTGCTGGACACGGTGAATGTGTATCCGATCCCAGAAGCGGCGATTTTGCCACAACCGCAAAGAGGTTGTGCGCCTTTGGAAGTGGACTTCCTCAACCAATCCAGCAACTACACCCATGCTCTGTGGGACTTCGGAGATGGTTCTGGCAACAGCCTGGCGGATTCCCCCAGTCATTTGTACACCTTTGCCGATACCTCCTTCCTGGTAAAACTGGTGGTGGATACCGCCAACTTCTGCTTTGACTCGACCACCGTTCGAATAGATGTGGGCAGTGCACCGATTGCGAATTTTGAGGCTTCCCTCTATGAGGCTTGTGGTTCGGCCCGGGTTCAATTCACCAATCTGTCTTTCAGTGCGGAATTGCCGATCAGCTACGTCTGGGATTTGGGCAACGGCATCACTTCGGCCTTGGAGAATCCCGTAACAGACTACACCTCCCCAGGAGAATATGTGGTCGAATTGGTGGTGCGAAATAGCTACGAATGCACCGATACCCTGCGCCAAACCATCACCATCTATCCGCAGGCCGTGGCCATGTTTGACGCCCTGCCCCTGGAAGGATGCCAACCGCTGGAGGTTCAATTCAGCAATCTCTCTACCGACGCCACTGAATGGCGCTGGGAGATGGGAGATGGTTCCATTCGTCAGGAGGAAAGTCCCCTGCACACCTATGAGCAAATCGGGACCTACTCGGTGGAATTGATCGCTTCTTATGAGGGGGAATGTCCAGATACCCTGTTCCTGGAAGACTTGATTACGGTCCTGCAAACGCCTATGGCCGATTTTGTGGCGCAGGATTCCTTAGTGGATGGGCGGCCAGATGGTTCGGTTCGCTTCATCAATACGACTCTCTTTGGAGAGCGCTACGAATGGGATTTTGGGGACGGTTCTCCCCTGTCTTACGTGCCAAGTCCGAGTCATCGCTACTTTGTGAATGATACTTTCACGGTGCGCCTGGTAGCTTGGTCCGCAGACAATTGTTCGGATACGACTTTCCAGCAGATCACACCGCTGCTGTTTGGGGACTTGCACGTACCCAATGCCTTGGCTCCCTTCGGAGGGCCGGGGGAGTATTCGGTCTTCCTGCCCAAAGGGGTTGGCTTGATTGACTATCACATCTCGGTCTATAGCATCTGGGGAGACTTGGTCTGGGAATCTAAAGAATTGCTGGACGGCCAGCCGGCCGAAAGCTGGGATGGAACGATTCGGGGGCAGGTAGCCAATTCAGACGTATTTGTGTGGAAGGTCCATACTGCGATCTTCGAAGGAGGCCGCAATTGGTCTGGACCGAGAGAGGGGAGTGTGACCTTGATTCGGTAGAAGAATTGCCATAGCAGAGTGAATCATCGCGAGAAATCCTCGTGGTGATTCACTCCTGCATGTGCCAATATCCGGTTGCTGAAAATGTGATTTTTTTGTTATCTTGCATGCATTGGGTCGTTAATATCCCTCATTTTTTGTCCCTGAACGGCAGCTCCCCCCATAGCCAATATCAGGACGGTATTATACGACCCTATCCGTATGAATCTGTTGCTTGCCTCAGCGATTGGTTTCGCTATTTGGTTGGTGATAGCCAAGTGGCTCATCCCTTCCATCCAAGACAAATCCTTTCCCAAAAGCAAATTTGCTGAACTCACCAAAGTTGGCTGGATAGCTGCCTTGGGTTTCCTGAAGCGATTTGCTCTGATTGCCTCTGTTACTTACTTCTCTCTATGGGCCCTTTTGTGGTTGGTCCGGGGAATGGCTACCCTATTCAAAGGATCCGAAGGAGTATTGAATGGCCTTTTCAGCTTTGTCGCCGGTCTCAATGAATCCTTGATAGGAATTCAGAGTGGTAAATTTTGGTTTGTATTAGGCACCTTAGGGGTGGTATTCATCTTGTTAATGGTGAGAAATGCCCGAAGGGATGCTCGTAAGGTGTACGAAAGTCTACGAAAGGAATACCAGGAAGGAGAAGTGGAGGAATGGGAACCTTCACCAGAAATGAAGAAGGTAGATAAGCAGATCCTTCAAACCGAAGCGAAACTGCAAGAAGTCAAGGCGATTCCTCCCAGCTCTTTGACCAATCAAGAAAGAGAACAACAGGTTGCGGTAGTTGACTTTCTCCGCAATGTCAAAGAAGCCCTGCAGGAAGAATGGCATGAACTGAACGTCCGCCGTCGGATCCTGCCGACCATGACCAAAACTGCCCAAGCAAACCAGGGTGTTCCTAGCTGGAAAGACCGCTTGTTGACCTTCTTCACGAGCAAAGGATTGGTGCAGACCGTGTACAAATCGAGCAAAACCCTGGGGACTGTTGGCTTGGTGTGTTTGATGCTATCTTTTCTGGTAGCGGCCAAATCCAACATTCTCCGAGATACCACCGCAACCACCCGCCAGATTGTCGCCTTGCAACTGCAGAATCAGCAACAGAAGTTGGATGATCAATGGCAAGAAAATCTGAGAGAAACGGTAGTTGCCAACCAGTCTACCGTTGAGGAAGAAGAACCTTGGACCGAAGAAGATGAAGCCATCCTGAATGACATCTCGCGTCAGTATGAATTGGCCATTGCGAGAACCCTCACGTATAGCGTTCCCCCGGTTTCTGCGGCTGCGGCTTTTCGGATGCGGGCCAATTCAGTACGGCAATCGGTGATTCGCACCTATGCCACCGATGCAAGTGGCAATACGAGAGCCGGATTTGAAGTAGTGGAAGAAGGCGCAAGGTTGGAGTCTTATGATCCCAATACTCGTTTGGCGAAACGCTACCACCAAGCGTATGCTGACAACCTGGAGGTCACTTCTCCCCGAACAAAGGTAGGGGAGAACTTCAAGACGCACGTACGAGAAAAAGTCAAAGGGAATCCTGGCGTTTGGAACAAAATGAAAACCAATTATCAGGCTTCCGTCCGCTCTTTTTCTACTGCTGCGACC
This sequence comes from Bacteroidota bacterium, assembly GCA_039033615.1. Taxonomy (GTDB): domain Bacteria; phylum Bacteroidota; class Bacteroidia; order J057; family J057; genus JBCCCJ01. The sequence goes on along the minus strand of JBCCCJ010000204.1, from coordinate 3,603 downwards.
CCTAAGGAGGTCTTGGGGATGATGGTAGGAGAGTCGTTTGAAGAATTGGTCCGAGGCGGCATACAGGCCGAAGGAATTGAGGGCAAGATTGCCGAAAACACTTTGGGGAAAACGAGCAAACGCACCATGCGCACCTACATGGACCTAAAGATGGATCAATTCACCGATGATCTGGTGCGAAAGCCGTATCCGGAAGCGGTTGAGGGAATTGCCAAGACTCGTACGGCTGCTGACAAATTTGTTGCATTTTCTGCACCCGAAACCTCTTTCCCCAACATTGAGAACCTGAACCAGCGCATGGCCAATCATCCTGCCTGCCTGGATCATCAGCCTCTTTCCCAAAATCAAATTTCCCGTTCTCAGAGCGCCATTCGGAAGTTTTCCAGCAGTCGAGGCGCAGACTTGGTGGAGCACGCTGATGCCATCCGAGATTTCAAAAACTATTTTCCTGGCCAAGTAGGGATGGAAAGTGAATCCGCCGCTGCTCGCCTATTGGGAGAAACTTCTCCCCCGATTTCCGATTTTCCTACCCCTGACTTCGAGGGAGGGGGAAGTGGTGGCGGCGGCGGCGGCGGAGGAGGAGGAGGGAGCAGCAACCGCAAAAGCTCAGCTCGTTCCTCCGGTCGCATTGCCTCTAGCAGGCCTGCTGGCAGGGCCCGTAGTTTTCGGGCATTGCGTGGGTTCCGCCGAATTGGAGGAGTCCTGATTGGCCAGACGGCAGACAACAGTGGAGAGGCGGAAGCTGATTTCCGCGATGTGAGCTGGAAGCCCGTCGGTCAACAACTGGAACTGTTTCTGCACCGAGCAGATGGGGAAGTGCTATCTGCCGGGGTATTTGAACGAGACGTTATCCATCAAGCCCTTGCTTATGTCGCAGACGGACGTCTGATCACCGTTACCATGGTTACCGGACGGCCCCTGCCATTCCTCAAGATTCTGGTACATCCCAGCCTGGTAGACACGGATCTCGGATGTAAGGCCATCGGATTGGATCGCTTGGTAGATAAGTACTCCGGTCCCTCAGATGATCCACGGGTCAACAAGGCTCTGACTTCTTTCCAATATCAAGACCTGCTGTACAAATATGTGTGTTTGAAAGTTGTCGCCAATCAGGACAGCAGGGCGGCAATCCAGTTCAGTAGCTACCTCACCGAATTCGAAGCTAGCATTCGCGATGCGTGGTCGGAATTATATCCCGCGATGGATGGCGGTAAGGTGCTGTCTGATCCCGTGCAGTCCCACATCGCAGCCAAACCACAGTACTATGACGCCTCCCTGGTGAGGAAGCTAGAGAACGCCTTGCAACAATCAGGCGGACGAGCAAGCGAATTTTTCCGGGAAGTAGACGCTATGCAGGCGTACGGAAGTGTAGAGAATTACCTGAAGGTGGAGACGGAGCAATGGTCCGGGGTCCGCGAATTGGCCTATGAAGTGGATGCTGACCTGACATTTTTGTCCCCTTCTCCTTCTGACCAGGCCCAACTGTTTCCGCTACAATTCATGCGTCAGGTGGTTTACAATCCCATGGAGGAAGAGGAGGCCGAAGTGGTAGATGAAAACCCCTGGGAATTCCCCAATCTGGCAGAGGAACAAGTGATCGAAGAATTGGTATGGCGAGGCATCCGTTCAAATGCATCGGATCGAAAGGTGTTGGAGCGGATGAAGGCCTTTGCCCTGGCTCAACGGGTATTCCGCACCGCGATGGATGGAGACTTGGGGCTAGATTTTCCAGTGGAAAAACTGGGCGACCTCGCTCGGGAGACCAGATCCTCCGTTGAGGAAGTACCGACTCCCACTTGGAATGCTTCGGGCTTGACCTGGGATTTGATGGAATTTCAGCTGAGTTTTGAGCTAGAGCAAGAAGAAATCGCCACCTACAAAGAGCTATGGGATGCTCAGGAAGTGGAAGCGCCCAAAAATCGGAATCCATGCAATTAAGTTATAGTTGAAGGTCATGAATCCAGACCCGATCCGCAAGTTGATTGCACATAATAAGATGACGGAAGCCTTTCGGCAGCTCCAAGCGGAGCTGCCGGAGGCATTTCTCGCTGAAGGCCAAGCCTTGCAGGCGCAGTTCCATCAGTGGGAGAAAGCTCACCGTTTGAACCTGGGTCCGGCCCAGGGGGAACGCAACCGAATCACCTATGCTACCTTGCTGCTGGTGTCGCGGGCATACAAAGCTACCCAGGCGGGGAACCTCTCTCGCAAGGACGAGGGCTTGCTGCAATTGGAGTCTCAGGTGGTGATGGGGCTGGAAAAATCTGCCGTCCTGCGCCAGAACAATTTCCTGGATTTGTTTCTGCTTTGGATGGATCAACAACACACCGCGCGGTTTCAGGCAATTGTGCTGGCAGAACTTCATCAGGACTACCAGCGATTTGCCCAAACCCTCCAAACCTTGCCTTTGGCCTCCTTCCTCCACCAACATCAATTAGAAGTCAGTGAGGAAGAAACCCGAGCTTATCTCTTGCACAAACAGCGAGAAACCCCCAACTTACTCACGCACTGGCAAGCCTATCAGCAGTATCGGAGTCGCTACGCCAATGACCTGGACCGAGGGGTTCAGATCTGCCAAAAACGGCATCAACGCCTATTGGGAGCAGGGATCATCGGTGGAGTGTTGGGAGCGTTGGGAACGACCGTCCTCACACGGGGACTGGATGAGGTGGTAGCGTTTCACGAAGGCGGACACGCGACCGATGAACAGCCCAGCTTTTTTGATGGTTCGGACGATGAGGATGACTTCGATGACGATGATGAGTAACCGATAAGCCCAAGAATCTATGATCAACGACTTCCTATCCACTACCCACAAGCAGTTTGTGTACTACAAAAGCCTGGGAGACAAAACCTTCCAACAATTGACGGATGAGCAATTGTTCTGGCGACCCGATGAAGAAGCCAATTCGGTGACGGTGATTGTCAAACATATGTGGGGGAATATGCTCTCGCGATGGACGGACTTCCTGACCAGCGATGGGGAAAAGGAATGGCGACAGCGGGAAGCCGAGTTTGAGGCGGATATCCAAAGCCGGGAGGAGATGCTGGAAAAATGGGAAGCGGGTTGGACATGTGTGTTTGATGCGTTGGCGACGGTCAAGGAAGACAACTTTGATACGGTCATCTACATCCGAAATCAGGGACATACCATGATTCAGGCCGTCCTCCGCCAACTGTCTCACTACGCCTATCACGTTGGGCAGATCGTTTGGCTGGGGCGGATGCTGGCTGGCAAAGACTGGGACAGTCTGAGCATTCCCCGAGGTGGCTCTGCTGCTTTCAACGCTGGGAAATTTGCCCAACCCAAACGGATGGAGCATTTTTCGGAAGAGTTTGTGGAGGGGGAGGAGTAGGGCTGGACTCCGTCCGGCTAAAGTTTCTTCAGACTGTAGGACTGCAAGGTAGATCCCCATCGCCCTATGGCGAGCGAGAGGTGCCTGGAGAGCCTGAGCGCTAGCGAAGGGTCCGAAGCAAAGCGGAGGACGGAGCGCCAGCGAACCTCGGAAGGGACCGACCCCGATCGAAGACTTGTGTTCGATCGGGGACTCGCCCAACATCCTATCACTTTCAGGCAGGATTCTCGCCTTCCCTGCGGCAGCTGTG
>JBCCCJ010000203.1:0-7601 GCA_039033615.1 Bacteroidota bacterium | reverse complement strand
TTTCCCCACGGGCAGGATTCAAAACCCACCTTCGGGAATATCCCGCGCGGGTAAAAGCACTTCTGGATGTATACCTATTGCAAACATCCCCGCGATTTCTGGGGAAAAAGGAAGATATTGCCATCAAAAATCCATGCAGGAGTTAGAAGTCAAAATACTGGAAGTCAATCAGTCTCAACTGACCCAGCAGTTGTTGGACTTGGGCGCTCACAAGAGTTTTGCGGGAGAACTTCGGGCAGTCTTTTATGATTTTGAAGATCGGCGGATTTCCCAACAAGGACAATTGCTGCGACTGCGCCAAGAAGGCGAAGCCATTCGCCTGACCCATAAATCTCCCATCAGCACCGAACGGGTCAAGAACATGGAAGAGTGGGAAACTGGCGTAGCAGATTGGGAAGCGACTCAGACCATTCTCGCCAAACTAGGCCTTTCCCCCACCAAGGAAACCCATAAAATCCGGACCCAATACGATTGGAATGGGGTGCATATCGTGTTTGATGAATACAAGGGGGAACTGGCTGCCATCCCCGTCTTCATAGAAATCGAAGCCCCCACGGAAGAGGCGTTGTTTCAAACGGTTGAGGCGCTGGGCTATCAACGATCTGATTGTTTGAGTTGGAACACCTATGATCTAGCGAAACACTACGGGCTACTGGATTGACGTTGTATCTGTTCCTGATATGGTAGAAACATTTCTGCTTTATCCCGAAGATAAACCTTCTTTTTAAGTTCCCCTGATGGACCTTACCTGACTTTTTGATTCTTCATAGCTTCCGCTTTTGTTAATTGTTGAAAAATGGGGAAATTTATTGACAACAAACTGACAAGTATGCGACTACGAAATTACCTTCCTCTGGCCATCTGGAGTGGGCTGATGATCATCGGGTTTTCGGGGCTCAACGCCCAATTTGGACCTCCTTCCGCCACGGAGGACACCTTCGTAAAGAAGAATGTGCTACGGGAGCAAGCGGTCATTGTGAAGGACCAGCAGGCCGATATCCTCCTAGAATTCGGAGCTGATCCAGCCTTTCCCAACATCAACCGGGAGCCTTATTACTTCGACAAGAAGGAATTCGAGTCCCTGGCCAAGTTGGAGAAGATGGAAGAGGGGGAAGATCCAGACCTCGATGATCTGGAGCAACTGGATCGTAGCTTGACCGAGTATGTCCATCAATTCGGCATCCTGAATTTCAGTCGCAATGTGGATTTGTTGTGGAAAGCGGGGAGGATCAAAGAATTATTGGGAGATACCACTCGGGCCGTGTATTACTACGAATTGGCCCAAATTCACAACTACGGCACCCAGGCACCGGTTCTAGCCTACGATACGCTGACTTCAGCCACCCGCTCTGAATGGCTACCCATTGATGAGTACTATCGTCTACTTGAGGTCAGAAGGAGAATCGACGATCTCCTTCCTCCCACGGCTGTATTGACCCCAATGGGGCAAGAGATCAACACCAATGAGCCGGAGTATGCACCCTTCATGCATCCCACGGATAGCATCATGATTTTCACCTCTCGTCGCGATACCACCGGGATGACTAAGGATGCCTACGTCGATCCTTATGCCCAGTTCAATGAAGACCTGTACTTGACTGAAATAGATTTCATCACGGGGGATTGGATGGATGCCTATCGCCTCTCTGATACCATCAACAGTGAATTCAACGAAGGATCAGCTTGCCTAGCTCCCGATGGTCGCACCCTGTACTTCACCCGCTGTCGCGAAGGGCGGGGCTTTGGAAGCTGTGATATCTATCGGGCCACCTACGATCCTGCTACCGGAGCTTGGGGCCACGTGCAGAATCTGGGAAAAAACGTCAATTCCAAATCCTGGGATTCCCAACCCAACATCAGCTCCGATGGCCGTACGCTCTTCTTTGTCTCCAATCGCAAAGATGGTTTTGGGGGAACGGACTTGTATTATTCAACCATGCAAGAGGATGGACGATTTGGTCCCGCTCAAAATGTAGGCCCGATGGTCAACACCCCAAAAAATGAAGTAACCCCCTTCTTCCATAAGATCAATTCGACCCTATTTTTCAGTTCTACTGGTCAGATGGAAAACTTTGGCGGCTACGACATCTTCAAAGCCCGGTGGCTAGGGACGGACTGGGCTCACCCCTCGAATGTAGGACCCCTCATCAATACCGACGGCAACGAGTACTACTTCACCATCAGCGGCAAAGGCACCAAGATTTTCTATTCCAATGCCAAGGACCTAGAAAAAGACCATGTCGAACAAAATTTCGATCTTTATTCTTATCCCATGCCCATGGAGGCCCGCCCCGATGCAATCGCTTCTCTCAAGGGGTTTTTGGTGGATTCTGTGACCGGTTACCCGCTTCAGGGAACCGTCATGATCATCGACATGCAGGAAGGGATTGAGGTTACCCCCAAGCAAATCAATGAAAATGGCTACTTCGAATTTGATCTGATCAACGACCGACGCTATCGCTTGTTTGTGATGAGTGATTCGATCTTCACCATTGTGAAAGATGTCGAACTGACCAAGGACACCTTGTTTCAGGTCTTTACGCAAAGTTTTGAGAAGAACAAACCCATCGTATTTGAAGCGCTCCAGTTCAAATCTAATAGTGCCAGGATCGGGGGGACCTTCAAACCGAGGTTGGATTACATCGTGGAGTTTCTCAAGACCTATCCCATGTTCAAACTGGTGGTAGAAGGCCATACGGATTCCGATGGCCGAGCGGAAAGTAACATGCGATTATCCAGCCAGCGAGCCAAGAGCCTGGCCGATTACATCATTCGAAAGGGGGATTTCAACAAAGATCGGGTTTCTGCCGAAGGGTATGGGGCTACCAAGCCTGTGGTGCCGAATGACTCAGATGAAAACAAACGAAAGAATCGTCGGGTGGAATTTCGACTGATCTTCGATGAATTGTATGAAGGGGACATGTGGTTGCCGACCGAAGCAGAGCTCAAACTCGAAGACAAAAAAGCAGGAGAAGAAGACCCCGAGTTTGATGATGAGTTTGAATGGACGCCGGAGGAATTGGAACAACTTCGTAAGGAGCAAGAAGCCTTCGAAGCGGAGTTGCGCGAATCAGACAATCTCATTGACCTGGAGGCGGAATTGGAAACGGACATTGCTAACCGAGCCAATCAGCAACAACGAAAAGACCAACGGGACAAAAAGAAGAAGAAAAAACGCAAATAGCCCTCCAACTCTTGTCAACATACAACATGAGGGACTTTCCGGCTTTTGGTGAAACAATTGCTCCAAAGTTTCGGTAAGAAATAGGCAGCATTTTTGCATCTTATCGCGTTGTCAATAGAAACTCTCTCTAGCTACTCCATTCTTCTTATTCCATTCATAAAGCGGTACTCGGTTCCTGATCATGTTGTTTACCAAAGAGCGTCAATTACCAATTCCTGTAGGGCTGATCGATCAGATGAAAAAAACGGAGCAAAATCCGCGTTATCACGCTGAGGGCAACGTTTACAACCACACCCTCCTGGTCCTGGAGCAGTTTGAGAAGTATCGCCAAGAACAGACTCTCACTCCTGAAGAAGAGGAGGTTCTGTATTGGACTTGTGTGTTGCACGATATTGGCAAGCCCAAAGTTACCCACTGGGTAAATGGCAGATGGAAGGCAACTGGCCATGAAAAGGCTGGGGTTCCAATCGCGAGAGACATTTTGCTTCAGCAGTCCAACATTTCTCAAGCGCAGCGTCAACGAATTCTATCTTTGATTCGCTGGCACCACATTCCTCTCCAATGGGGGCTTCGGCAAAAAGACCATCATGCCTATCAAGTACTAGCAACCCAGGTGGATATGCGCATGCTGGGCTTGTTCTCTCATTTTGATATGCAGGGCAGAATCTGTGTCCAACAAGATTCCGTCATGGACCTCATCGCAACTTTCAATCAAGAAATTGTGCCCAAAATTGCGTTTGAGATCGGTACGTTTGAAGCAATTCAAACGCATTTTCAGAAGGTCAGCCGAGATCACAAGAATGCCCTTTGGAGAAGCATACAGTTGAAACGAGGGGAATTATTGGAGAAATTGTTCCAAGCCGCGCCTCGTCCGGCTTCTTTTTCGCCTTTTGTGGTGACCATGACCTTGGGTTCTCCTGATGATGCCGCCCTGGCATCCCTTCAAGATCAGTTCGCCAACCTTCCCTCTTATGACTTATCTGAAGTTTCGCTTCAGATCACCAATGCCCATGAACGGAGCTTACAGCTTCGCCAAGCCAAGCATTTCCTTTCCGTTTATGGAAAAGGGCAGAAGCATCTCTGGATGCACGCGGGATGGCTTGCACCGGAGGATCGTCAATTTCTGGCAGAACACATCCGCCAGCTTGGTGGAGAGATTCGCTATCAGATCTATGAGCAGTCGCTTGCTCACCTCACAGCTTCTGCTGCTGAAGAGGCCGAGGTATCCCAACTGAAAGATGTCTATGCTGCCTGGGAACTTCCTCATCCTTGGGAAGGGCATCAGATGACTTTGTTTCCTTGAGCAGAATCAATCCTATGGCCAAACATCGTCCAGTTTTTGAAGGGCCTTACGTACTGGCCATACATACTGCCACGCCGATCGGATCGGTGGCCGTTTTCGCCCAAGATCAATTGATGGGACACATCGAAATTCGGCAGGAGAAATCCCACGCCAAGCGATTGACCCCCATGATTCAGGATCTCCTGAAACAGACCGGCATTCAAAAACAGGCGCTTTCTGCGATTGCAGTCATCAAAGGACCAGGCTCTTATACAGGCTTGCGGGTAGGAGTCTCTACCGCAAAAGGCCTTTGCATGGCTCTGGGCTTACCATTGTTGTCGGTTGACAGTTTGGTGGCCCTTGCGAGCCAGGTACAAGCCTTAGCTCAACAACTACAAGCGAGAATCTGTCCCCTGATAGATGCTAGGCGGATGGAGGTGTACACGGCGATGTATGATTCCCAGCTCGCTCCTTTTTCTCCCATTCAGGCCAAAATTCTCGATGACGCATTTTTTCAGGAGCACCTGGCTCAACAGCGAGTGATTTTCCTAGGGAATGGTACGCAGAAATCTCTGCCCATCTTCGAGGCCCACGCCAATGCCCTTCTTCTGCCAAACGCACTTTCTTCTGCGTCTTCCATTGGCGGATTACTTTGGCAAAAGTATCAAAGCAATCAGGTTGAAGATCTCCTCACTTTTGAGCCTTACTACCTCAAAGATTTTGTAGCGACCAAACCCAAGAATCGCTTATTTCCTTCCTCCAAATGAAAAACACCTGCCGATCGTAAGATCAACAGGTGAATTCTATGGAATCAATGGACGGAAGAATCAGTCCTTATCTTCTTTTTTGTCGTCGTCATCGTCGTCCCCATCAACGAGGTCTTCTACCGCCTCCTTGACGTCTTCCACGGCTTCTTTTACTTCCTCAACTACGTCTTCAACGACATCCTCTACGGCTTCTACCGCGTCTTCGATCTTGTCCTTGATCTGCTCTACGATTCCTTCTTCTTTGGTTTCTTCTACCACTACCGCATCTTCTACTGCGGGTGCTTCAACTGCTGCAGTTTCCTGCTTGGTTTTGCTTTTCCCACGACGACGGCGGCGGCGAGATTTGCGTCCGGTTGGAGAATCAGTAGCACCAAATTCGTTGAAATCAACCAACTCAATCAGGGCCATTTCGGTGTTGTCACCAGAGCGCGTCCCGAGCTTCAGGATACGGGTATAGCCACCAGGACGATCCATGACAGCAGAAGCTACTTCTCCGAAGAGTTCTTTAACCGCCTCTTTGTTTTGCAAGTAAGAGAAAACAACTCTTCGAGAGTGAGTGGTATCAGACTTGGCCTTGGTAATCAGTGGCTCTACGTAGATCCGCAGGGCTTTTGCTTTGGCCAAGGTGGTCTTGATCCGCTTGTGCTCGATCAAAGAGATCGCCATGTTGGCCAACATGGCCTTACGGTGCGCCGATTTACGGCTGAGGTGATTGAATTTTTTTCCGTGTCTCATTGTTAAAGCAATTGGCTTGCCGAGGGCATTCCCATCAACAGGATGGGGTCATATTCCCAAGGGCAATGAGTAAATATTGAGTAAAAATGATCAGTCTTCTTCCAGACGGTATTTGCCGACATCCATGCCGAAGCTGAGGCTCTTATCAGCAACCAGCTCTTCCAATTCCGTGAGCGACTTCTTACCGAAGTTTCGGAATTTCAAGAGATCAGCAATGTTGTAGCTCACCAAGTCTCCGAGAGTTTTGATATCCGCCGCTTTGAGACAGTTGAAGGCACGTACCGACAAGTCCAGTTCCGAAAGAGGAGTTTTGAGCAACTTCCGCATTTGCAGGTAGTTCTCATCTACTTCGTCTTTTTTCTCTGGCTCTTCAGACTGCAGGGCAATCTTGTCGTTGGTGAAGAGCATCAAATGACGCAGCAGAATATTCGCCGCTTCTTTGAGTGCATCTTCTGCACCGATGGTACCATCGGTTTCTACCTGGATCTCCAACTGCTCGTAGTCAGTCTTCTGCTCAATCCGGTAGTCATCCACTGCGTAACGGACATTGCGCACTGGAGTAAAGATCGCATCGATCCCGATTTCCCCAATGGGCGCATTGGAACTTTTGTTTTCCTCTGCAGGTACGTATCCCCGTCCCTTGTCGATGGTCAACTCAATGTCAAACTGGGTCTTGGGATCCAGGTGAGCAATGATGTGATCAGGGTTGGTGATTTCAAAGGTATTGGTGTGGTCTGCGATATCTCCCGCAGTGAACACTTCTTTGCCACGGACAGAAACGAATATTTTTCCGTCGCCCTCAACTATCTTTTTCATCCGAACGCCTTTGAGGTTCAGGATGATCTCTGTGACATCCTCAACAACTCCAGGAACTACGGAAAACTCATGATCTACGCCAGGAATCTTAATGGAGGTAATGGCATGTCCTTCCAAAGAAGAGAGCAGAACCCTACGCAAGGCATTGCCTACGGTAATTCCGTATCCCCTCTCCAAGGGACGAAGCAAAAAACGGCCAAAAAAATCACTTTCTTTTTCAAGAACGATTTTCTCGGGCATTTGGAAATTTAATAGTGCCATAGGGTGTTTTTCCTAGTTGAATAAAAAAATGTGTCTGTCAGTTGCAAGCCTAAAGATGCAAGGAAAGAGGAGCGTGGATATTGCTTGCTGAAATCAGCGATAAGCAACCATCCGGACTCCTCTTTCCAGTAATCGAAGAGATTACTTGGAGTATAATTCAACGATCAACTGCTCGTTGATATTCTCGGGAATTTCGTCCCGGTTGGGATAGTTCAAGAACACTCCCTGATGTTTCTCTACAGAAACGTCCAACCAGTTGTAGCGACCAGCACGACCAGCGAGGCTGTCATTTACGACCTCCAAGCGGCGGCTTTTCTCGCGAACGGCTACTTCATCACCTGGACGCAGAAGCGCAGAAGGGATGTTGTTGACCACTCCATTCAAAGTCACATGCTTGTGGTTCACCAACTGGCGAGCTGCACGACGAGTGGGAGCGAGTCCCATACGGAATACAACGTTGTCCAGTCGAGACTCCAACAATTGCAGGAAGACTTCACCAGTCACTCCTTTCTTGCGAGAAGCCTTTACAAATGTATTCTTGAATTGACGTTCCAAC
>JBCCCJ010000202.1:0-7601 GCA_039033615.1 Bacteroidota bacterium | reverse complement strand
CCGCTTTTTCTAGGACTCTTATTGAATTGTTGGATCAGCCTGTTCGGACAGGAAAACCCCTTTACCTACGAAAGCCCGGATGAGACCCGTTTTGAGGGCTATCGAAGCAGTTCCCAATACGTTGAGTTGGCGGATGGGACCCAATTGGCGACGGATGTCTTTTTGCCGGGAGAAGGAGAAGCCGAAGGACCCTTTCCGGTGGTGTTCATGTTCACGCCTTACAATCGCTCCCTCTTGATTCCGAGCATGGGGCCAGCCTTGCGTTTGGGCGCGAAACTGTCTGGTCTGGGCTGGGGACCAACCTTCGAACTGCCAAAGATTTTTTCGGGGGCGGAACTCCTACTGGAGCATGGGTACGTCATGGTCATCGCCGATATGCGGGGAACCGGGGCCTCTTTTGGCACCCAAATGCCCTTGATGCCGCAATTGGGGAAGGACGGCAAAGAAATGATTGATTGGATCGCGGCTCAACCCTGGTGCAATGGGCAGGTGGGGATGATGGGGCCTTCCTATTTGGGGTGGGCGCAATTGGCGACCGCGAGTGAGCAACCGGAAGCCCTGAAATGCATCATGCCCGAGGTCATGGCCCTGGAGATGTTCACGGGGGGGAATCGACCCGGAGGCATAGCCGCCCAGCGCTGGTTGACAGGATTTGGGGGACGCTTGTTGGGATTCAATCGGAACCTCGCCAACCGAAAAGAAAGCTATATGCCAGCAGTACCGGTCATCGACGAGGATGGAGACGGAAAGCTAGCCGATGAGTGGCCTGAGTTGGACTCCGCTTTTCTTGCAAACCCAGGGGAGCCTACTTACAAAGATGGAGTCGCCCGCCCCAATTCCCCCTACTACCAGGCGACGTTGGAACATCTCGATAATGTGCCCATCCAAACCTTGCTTGAGCCTGCGTACCAATACCTCGACAGCAAAGGGCCAGCACCCTATTCTCACATCGGCTACCTGCAAACCAGTCCGGGGAGTATGTTGCCTGCGATTCAGGAGAGTGGGATCGCCATCTATCATGTGGGAGGCTGGTTCGATGGATTTGGTCGGGGCACGCCCAAATTATACCAAACCTTGGCCGAGAGCAATCCCTCCTGGCTCTGGATGAGCCCTCGCTACCATTATCCTGCCATTCCCAAAGGCTATGTTAAGCTGTCTGCGTATGAAGGGAAGTACGGGGAACAATTGGCGAGTGAGCAATTGCGCTTTTTCGATCATCAATTGAAAGGACTTACGAATGGATTCGAAGCCAATCCCGGAGTTCGCTATTATCTGATGCAGTCTGGCTGGAAAGAAGCGAGTCAATGGCCACCGCAATCGGTGAAACAGCAGGATTGGTGGCTGGGGGAAGGGCAATCTCTGACCTCTGAAGAGCAACAGGTTGGCAAAGATGCCTATTCGGTAGACTTCACCCACGCCAACAACTTCGGCAAAGAAGATTGGAATCGCTGGATCATGTACGACGGGCCCCCAAAGCAGTTGTTGGATCGACAGGAGGCCGACCAAGCCTGCCTGACCTACGATTCTCCAGTGCTAACGGAATCGCTGAATATCGTCGGCCATCCGCTGGCCCATATTTGGCTGTCGGCGGATCAGGATCATGGGGATTTGTTTGTCTATTTGTCGGAAGTCAAACCCAATGGAGAGGTGGTGTACATCACCGAAGGCATGCTGCGGGCAGGCTGGCATGAATTGCATCCGGATGATGAGCAAGTGCTGGGTGAGTTGGACATCCAGCCCGATTTGCCCTGGCATGGCTATCGAAAGGAGCAATGGAAGGACCGCCCCCTGGCTGATGGGAAAGCGGTGGAAATGATCTTAGACCTCTTGCCCACCGCCTGGCAATTTCAGGCAGGCAGTCGGATTCGACTCTCCATTGCAGGGGCAGATGCTGGTAATTTTGAAGTCAATTCCTATTTGTGCGAAGGAGAAGACTGCCCGCCGACTACCTATTTCATTCACCGGGGGGGAGAAAAGGCTTCTAAGTTGGTATTGCCGGTGTTGGGGGAGTGAAAAGATTTGAGTAATTAATTTTTCGATCTAACAAAAAATGCTAAATTTATAGTTATTACGGGTCAGGCAAAGAATCCCTTTGCTTCAAATTCATGTAGGATGTTAGTAACCATTGAGATTCATGGTAAGATCCGTGTTCCTTTTTTTCTGTTGTGTGATCGCAACGATCTGGTCCTGTGCAGCCCAAGATCAGGTCCAGCTCACCAGAGGCTCCTCATTATCGGGAACTCTCGTTAGCCTAGAGCTTCAAGGGCTACGTTGGTTGATGTCAGGAAGCTCGCAAGAGCAATTCATTCCATACCACACATTGGTGTCTTTGCACCAAAGTCAGGAGGACCATACGACTTGGTTTCTCCCAGACAGCTTACTCGGCACTCAGGTTTATCTCTCGCTAGCAGATTGGCAATCTTACCTGGACGTGGGGAAGCCGGCTCATTTGTTTCATGGGCGGTTGATCATCCCGCAATTGGTCTTCGCCTCTGGCTCCTCTCGACTTTCTCCAGAAGCCCAAACTGCATTGTCTTCCTTGCTGGTGCCTATGGGCAAAGCGGAAGGAGCCGTCTGGCAAGTCAACGGATATACCGATAATACGGGTGAGGCCGCCGAAAATCAACGATTGGCGCGCTCCCGTGTCATCTCGGTCAAGAATCACTGGCTGAGCTTGGGGATTCCGCCTAACCAAATTGAAATTCAAGGCTTAGGAGAAATAGAGCCCGTAGCTGACAACGAAAGCCCGGAGGGGAGAGCCCAGAATCGACGCGTAGAGATACTGCTGAAACAGCTCCCTCGTTCAAGCGTTCGGTATTATCCCAGCGAACGAAATATGGTAGAGAAGGTCCTTCAAGAAGAATGGGTATCCCCCTCTGTTGACCCCAATCCTGCAACAGAAATTGAGCAAGCAAAGGAAAAAAAGAAAAAGGCCAAGGCAACTCAGCCAGCCAAGCCTAGCACTTCTCAGACTGGGACTCTCCAACTAGTCGCTTCGCTAGGTGTCAGTGGAGCGATGGCTGCTGGACCTCATTGGACTGACCTCAAAGATCAACAAAAACTGGATCAGGAATTGTTGGGGGAAGGGTACGACCTCAAACTCGCAAATGTTCCTGTTGCGGCACCCGTTGTTGGGGTTTCCTTGGTCTACTCCTTGCCAGAGCACCTGAGTTTTCAAGTGGGACTTCGGTATCAACAAATCGGCTTTCGTTTGGAAAATGTTTTTAACTTACGAGAACCGGAGTTTAGCTATGATGAGCAACAAATCACCATTGCTCAAGTCCGTACCCACCTCCTTACCTTTCCGCTTGCGCTCCATTATCAACTCAGTGACCGACTGAGCATAGGCGCAGAAGTCTTGGTTGGGGGATCGTTGAACAACTGGGCTAGGGCACGAACCGTCACTCAAACCGATGTCGTCATCAATGGGGAGCTAGACCCAGATTGGTCCCGTGAACGGGAGGTCTTCACGGCAGCCAGTCCAAACTTGAATCGCTTGCTGAGAATCGGCGGAGGGATTCAGGTCCTGTACACCTTGCCAAATGACTGGGGATTGGGAGCAAGGCTCACCTACTTTCCCAATGCCTTTGATATGGACGGGCCTGCTCTGCATAGCATTTCTCCTCAGGTATTTCTTCAATTTCCCCTCCCATCTATGACCATTCCTTCTTCCACTCCTTCAACCAATTCCCAATGAAACGCCATATTTTTTCGATTCTCATAGCTTTTTCATTGCTAGCTCTTTGGACCGTAGTCGGTTGTGAAGAACCTATGGAAGATGACCGGAGAGCCTATGTCAAACCTCTGGATCCTTTTTCTCAACGAAGTGAACTGAGCCGAGCTCTGGAGATTGTAGGACAAAACAAAGCGGGAGACTTGCCAGTGAGGACTCCCAGCGGAAACTTGCAGGTAATCAGTTTCCAGCCTTCTGCCTCCGTCACCAGTGACAACATCCTCTTCATTCCCTTGGTATTTGAATCTCTGCAACCAGTGGTAGGTGCTTATCTACAAGTGGGCGAAGCGGATAATCATTGGGAAATGAGCATCACGACTGGGGACAATGCTCACACCCTACAAGTAGGCATTCCCAACAATGTGCTAGAAGGCAATTTCGACTTAGACATTCAGTTGTTTGATCAAGGGGGCAATGTCAGCGAACGGCAAAATCTACAAGTGAGCGTAACTTCCTTGGTATCAGAATGCCAATTTGATCGGTTTCCCAGGGTAGAAGGAACAGACGGGATCACGGTCCGGTCCTATTATTTGGAAGGAGATGCTCCGGTAGAGGTATGGGTGGAATATTATATGTACACGGTGCCAGATCGAATCGACGTTCGCTATGGCAATCGGTGGATCGGTAGCAGCGGAACCATCCTGCAGGAAGGCGAAGCTCCGATTTTCAAGCGCTGTTCGGAAGTAAGCCCCGGAGATGGCTTCACGGGGGGAGGCAACATCATTCGCTTTACCTTCGATCCGGCCATCAGTAGGAAATTAGATGTGTACGTTTCTGGTTGTCTCGACGGGGGGACTCGCTGGTATTTTGATGTCAGTTGCCCCCAAGGCCAATCCCCTGCCCCCATAGAGGAATGGTATGATCGGCTCCCGGATTGTCCTTGCACCTATGAGGAAATAACGGATGGAGAAAGAACAGAAAGCCCGGCAGGATATTGGAGTGATTGCGAAGATGCTTCTCAGGCATTTCACTACGGCGCAACCCATGAAGTACGTTGGATCCCAGATGCCGAAGATGGCGCTGGGCAGCAATGTACGTATGATGCCGATGGACGACTGATTACTTCGGGAATTGCAGCGGGGAGTCCAGATCTGTACTCGCCTGGAAGTTGTGGTTTCATTGATTGGGTGGATGAAGGTGCCGCTAATAGTCCACTTTGTTTTGCGTCCGCCCACTGTGTAGCTGATGTGCGGCCTTGGCTATACGGCAACAACAGCACCGTTCCTTGCATTGTGTATTTGCGGGGGTGGCCAGCGAATCGGGATCTTTGTTGGTCCAATAATCCAGTCAATGACATCACCCATATGTTGAACTTGGTAGGGACCATGTCCTGTGAAGAGGTTACTTGGTTGTTTGAAGCGGTAGATGATCCTAACAATCAAGCCAATCCTCAATTGGTCCAATACATACATGGCCTGTCCGGTGGAGGAAATCCCAGTCCAGAAACCTTGATTCAATGGCTCAGCACCGTCAGCCAGAACCTTGCCTGCGAACCTGATGATGGTGGGGACCATTGTCGAGCTGTTCAGCGGGCGATCATCAACCTGAAATAGCCAACCGTTTTTCCAAGACCACGTAGGTGAGTAGGCAGCGTTCTACTCACCTACTTATGTTTTGGTGATCTGCCCGTAAAATTTGCGTAATTTTGCCGCATCATGAAGGGAAGAAATACCACCATTGTTCAGAATCGCAAGGCACGCCATGAGTTTTACTTGGAGGCGACCTTTACGGCTGGACTGTTGTTGACTGGGACGGAAGTCAAAAGCCTGCGCACGGGCAAGGCCAGCTTACAAGAAGCCTATTGCGTCATTGAAAAGAATGAGGCATTCATTGTCGGGATGAACATCGCCGAGTATGAAAACGGCAGTTACAACAATCACGAGCCGACCCGCAAACGCAAACTCCTGCTCAACAAGCGGGAAATCGCCAAGCTCCGCAAGGGATTGGAGCAACAAGGCTTTACCATTGTTCCGGTGAAGTTGTTCTTCAATGAGCGCAATCTGGTTAAGCTGAGTCTGGCCCTAGGCAAAGGAAAGAAACTCTTTGACAAGCGGGATACCGTCAAAAAACGCGACGTACAGCGGGAAATCGACCGGAGTAGTTGAGCCTGACATGTGAGCTGAAAAAGATTTTTTGAAAAAAAGCGCCGATCTGTTAAGGTCGGCGCTTTTCGATTGACTAAGCAGATAGGAAAAGCATCTAGACATTCTCTCTTTTTGGTAATCTGGACGTCCATCTCTCGAGGGTGGACGTTTTTTTGGTTGGGGAACTGAATGCGAAGAGAAGCCAGATAACAGATCGCTTTCGCTGTCAGAGGTCAGACATGCCTGTGGCAAGGCGGGAAGTGGGAGTGCTTAGCGTCGGGAGATAGAGGATCTGTTGATTTCGTTCCTTGACGTAGATGGGTACTTCGCCCAGCATATCTGCACCTGTTAGTAGCGTTACGTATTGACTATCAGGGGATAATTCATGAATAACGGTCGGAAGATCATATCCATGATAACAAAGATTGTGAGGAGATCACGTCGATTTTTGAAACCTACGAGGTCTGTTTTTGTGGAAACACGAGATTTCTCCTGGGTCGAAATGAACCGTGTTAAAAGTCAAGTGATTTTAGGCTTTCGGTTGTGAAATTTGAGATAATATTCATTGTCAAAGGGTATTCCTGATTTGACCACCCCAAAGATCTGCTTGACTAGTTTTGCCATGACAGCGACCATTGCTTTATGATATGGAAACCCCCGATTTCGTAATCTTTGATAGAGGTCTTTGCAAGCGAGATTGTAGCGAATGGCAGTTTTGGCCCCCATAAAAAGACAAGCCCGCAACTTACTTTTGGCTTGTTTGGTAATGCCACCATTTCGGTTGACCGAGCTTCCTGACTGATGCCTTCTTGGAGCCAACCCACAATAACTGAGTAGGGCCCTGACATCATGGAAATTGCGCAGTGAATCAGTGTAGGCCATCAGCCATTGGGCGGTTTTTCCCCCTACCCCTTTGACACTCATGACAAGCTTCTTGACTGGCTCATCGGCTGGATCCTGGTAGCGTTGAAGCTCCTTGGTCAGAATCTCCATCCGCCGCTGGGCCTCCTGCTGCTTTGATTCATAGCAGGCCCGTACCTGAGCATTTGGCTCGGCTCGTTGATCTAGGGCATGGAGTTGATTGGCCGCAGCTTGCTCATCCTTTGCGGCATCATTGAGAGCGACCAGGATCTGCTTGCGCTGCTGATTTGCCTGAGAATCAACCTGATAAACAGGTAGTCCAATTTTTGCACCCATGAAAGCCAATAGACGGGCGGCACTTTGATCGGTCTTTTGTTTTACCCCCATAGTCTGAGAAAAATAGTGGGCCTTGGAGGGAGATACCATCGAGAAGCAATGTGATCCGCTCGCAAGAACATGAAACAATTTGTCGCTGTAGGTGCCTGTCGGTTCAAACACGAACTTGGTTCCTGGCGCCTGTGCTGAGACAAAAGATTCGATTGCCTCAGTCGTATTGGGACACTTCTCAACGGCTTGGCCTATCAGTTCATCCCAACTGAGTGAATCTTCACAGAGGACGTAATCCAACTCGTCCTTGCTTACATCGATCCCCACGATTAACTTGCTGTCAGACATTTTTTGGTGGTTAAGTTGAAAAAAAAGTGGTTCTCTCGGGCTTCATCGTAAAGGTGCTCGTAGCACAATGAACCGTCCGGCGTTATGAACCATGGTAATGGCAGACCTTCATTTCGATAAGCATCAACGTGCTAATGACAAATCGGCCTCTGATGCCACTACCTGATTCAGCTTAACCTTTTTTTCTTACAGGAAAAAATATCGGCGCTAAGCAACTGCCGCAACTTACGATGACAATCTGGGGATGG
>JBCCCJ010000201.1:0-7605 GCA_039033615.1 Bacteroidota bacterium | reverse complement strand
GGGGTTGCGTCATCGACATCATCCAAATCACTGATGATGTGATTTTCCAAGTCATCTACCTGATTGGCAAACATGCTGAAGGGAACACTTTCCATGGGAGTCGTACCCAGATTGAGAAAACCATTACCTGCATCCATCGCTACTTTCAGGGAAACCATGCCGGATTCCCAGGGAACATCTTCCATGGTTCCTACAAGGGGGGTGCCCGTGCCTACGACCGTTTGGATCAATCCTCTTCCGTCAGAGGTCAACGAATGGAGTTCCTGATAGGTCTCGACATTGTCCACCACCAAGGTAAAACGAACGTCTACCACTTGATTGTTGAGTACGGTGCCTCCATCACGCACTACCGCCTGATAGTTGAAGCCCATAGGCGCCTGAGCATAGGCAGAAAAGGAGCCCAAGAAGAACATCATGAATCCAAAAAGTCCAGAGAACAAGAGAGCAGAAAAGAGGGGTTGAGATGGTTTGAAGAATTTTTTCATAATTTCAAAGCTTGAAAAACGTTTCTTTGAGGCATCGGAAGGCCTTCATCTGGTATCGCAGCAAAACCATTGAAAACCGATCATTCGACTTCAACTTTTTTTTGCATGCCCGGCTTACCCACTGATCATCAGGCAACTAAATTTTTGCTCGCCATGAGCAAGGGGGACGTCCATGCTGGTGAAAAGCTGATGCCTCTCGTCTACCAAAGCCTGGAACAGATCGCTCGCCGCCACCTTCGCTATGAGCGGAGCAATCATACGCTGGATACGTCGGCTCTGGTTCACGAAGCCTATCTCAAACTGGTCATTCAGCAGGAAGCAGACTGGAAAAACCGCGCCCATTTCTTTGCCATTGCCTCGCAAGCGATGCGCCGAATCCTCATCAACTACGCCCACAAGCGGAAAGCCGAAAAGCGCGGCGGCGGGCAGGTGGCTTCCACGCTGCAAGAAGAATTTCTCCAACCAGATCATCGACCCGAGCGCCTTCTGGCCTTGGATGAGGCCCTGAATCGACTCGCGGGATTCTCCGAACGCCAAGCCGAGGTCGTGGTGATGCGCTTCTTTGGCGGGTTGAAGGAAGAAGAGATTGCCGAAGTCCTGGGAGTTTCTGGCCCGACGGTGCGTCGGGACTGGCGATTTGCCAAGGCCTGGCTGAACAAAGAACTCGCAGAATAGTAGGAAGCGCATACGGAACGAGCGATCCGCTTTTCTGCAGGCAGAACCACATCATGGATAGCAAGCAATGGGAATGGTTACAGCAACACTTTGAAGTTGCGACGGGATTATCGGCAGAGGAGCAGCAGGCGTATGTGGAACCATTGCGTCTGACTCATCCCCTGCTAGCCGAGGAACTGGCCGGGATGTTGGCGGCAGACGGGCAAGCGGACAGTTGGCTGGATCGGCCAGCATTTCCCACTGAGGAGGTATTTCAGACCCTTTCTCAACGGGAAGGCGAACGAATTGGCCCTTATCAGTTGAAACGACTGATTGGAAAAGGGGGGATGGGCAATGTGTACCTTGGCAAACGAGTGGATGGGGGATTTGAGCAGGAGGTGGCGATCAAACTCTTGCGACCGGGTTTTGATCAGGCGTACTTGCTGGATCGCTTTCGAACGGAACGCCAAATCCAAGCTCGCCTGGAGCATCCCAACATTGCCCGGCTGTTGGATGGGGGGCGAGATCAGCATGGGCACCCATATTTCTCGATGGAGTATGTCCCTGGCATGCCAATAGATGGCTATTGCGAGGCCCATCAATTGCCGATTCCAGAGCGCCTCACATTATTTCTGCAAGTCTGCGATGCGTTGAGTTATGCCCATCGGCAACTGGTTATTCATCGCGACCTCAAGCCTTCCAACATCCTGATCAGCGACGCGGGCACGGTGAAACTGCTTGATTTTGGGATTGCCCGCCTATTAGAAGAAGAATCAACCCTCACCCAGGTGGGTGATCGCCTGTACACGCCTGAATATGCGTCCCCTGAGCAGGTGAGGGGAAAGACCGTCGGCACGGCAACGGATGTGTATTCTCTTGGGGTGGTCTTATATGAATTGTTGTGTGGCAAGCGACCGCTTGAGCTGCAAGGGCTTTCTCCTGGCGAAAGAGAGCAGCAACTCCTTTCCCAGCAGCCATCCCCGCCTAGCGAGCGGGTGGCCGCTCATTCTTCGGCTCAATCCCACCTCTCCGGAGATTTGGACACCATTTGTCTGAAGGCCCTCCGCAAAGAACCGGAGCGGCGCTATGAAAGTGTCCAAGCTTTGGCGCAAGATGTACAGCGTCATCTGAATCACCAACCTGTTCTGGCCAGACCAGACACCTGGGCCTATCGTGCGGGCAAATACCTTCGAAGGAATCGTCTGGGGCTTGCTGTTGCCGCAGGAGTTGGCCTCTTGTTGATCAGTTTGGTCAGTTTCTACACCTGGCGTTTGGGCAAAGAACGAGATCAAGCGAGAAACGAGGCCGAGAAATCTCAGGCGGTCACGGAATTTCTGGCGGATATATTTGAGTCCAATACCCCGTATGAAGCCGGAGCGGATACCCTGCTGGCGAGAGATTTGCTGGACCGGGGAGCAGAGCGAATCCCCAAGGAGTTTCAGCAGCAACCCGAAATTCAGATCGAATTGCTCGGCTTACTCGGGGAACTCTATACCGAACTGGGCCTATGGGAAGTGGGCAAAACCCAGTATCTGGCGGCCCTGGAAACCCAAGCCGAACAATTGCCGGAACAGGGGCAGGAACGGGTTCACCTCTTGATTCGATTGGCCAACCTATACATCAAAAATGGCTTCCTCCCCGAAGCAGATAGCATTGCCCAAGAAGCCAGCATGGTTTTTCGCCAACTTCCGAATCCTCAGCCCACCCAAGCCGGAGAATTGTATCAGATTGTGGGAGACCTGTTTCTCCGGCGGAGGCAATTGGATTCTGCGGAGCATTCCCTTTTTGCTTCTCTGGAGGCATATCAGCAAGCCTATCAACCACCTCACATAACCATTGCGGTCACCTTGAAGAGTTTGGGGAGTCTGTATGTTACTGCCCATGAAGGGGAAAAGGCCATCGCGTACTATGAGAAATCCCTGGCCATGTTTCGCGAGTTACAAGCCACAGAAAACCTCTCTTTCCGGGAAGCTGCCATGCTCCATAATTTGGGGATGGCTCACCAGCGTTCCGGGAACCTCGCCCTAGCTGATTCTCTGGTTTCTGCAGGGATAGATCTCTTTTTTCAACAATACGATACCATCCATCCCGTCCTGGCCAATATGTTTCGGACCAAGAGTAGCTTATACCTGAGTCAAGGACAATTGCCCGAAGCAGAAGCGGCGATCCGGAAAAGCCAGCAGATTTACCTGAACTTGTATGGTCCAGATCATTCTTTGGTCGCCAAAAGCATCAGTGACTTAGCCTCGATCAAGGCGGATCTCTCCGAATGGGAGGAAGCGGAGCAATTGTATCTCCAGGCTTTGGACATTCAGCAGAAGAGTCAAGATCCATCCGCCATTTCGAGCGTTTATGTCAACCTCGCCCGCCTAAAGAAGGACCAAGGACAATTGCCAGAAGCAGAAGCCTACTTTTTGCAGGCCCTGGAAACAGACAAAGCATTTTATCAAGGCCCTCATCTCTATGTGGTGGATGACCTGAATGGCTTGGGGAATCTGGCAGAAATCCAGGCTCAACCAGAGAGGGCGCTTTCTTACTATCAAGCAGCCATGGACCTGCTCCGATCCGGGCTGGGGGATCAGAATCGTTTTGCGGCACAGACGTACGTCAAATATGGGCACCTCCTCGCTTTGCAGCAGGATCGTACGGGCAGTTCTTGGCTGAAACAAGGCCTGGAAATTCAGGAAACCTTATTTGCAACAGGAGATCATCGAATCCTGCGCAGTCAACGCTGGCTGGGGGAGGCATGGCTGGAAATGGGCGAAGTGGAAAAGGCCGATTCCCTGCTACAGATATGTTTTCAAACGCTGGAGGAGAAGAAGGGCAGGGAGCATCCCGAGACGCAGGAACTCCGGGAACTATTGGAGGCCATAGCATCGGACCAATAGCCTGACTCTCGATCTTGCAGGACAAAAAAAAGGATGAAGGCAGAACCTCCATCCGTCGCTTTTCCCCCTTGTGACAAGGGACGAGTAAGATGGAGGATTCTCTCTGCTCAATCAATACGCAGAAATACGTATTTCTTAGATTAAGTGAGACTTAAAAAATAACTTGGACCTTTTCACTTGTTCTTTCGTCCCAGTTCTTCGTCAAGGCTCGACTTTGGGTCCCTTTTTCCCAAAGTCTCGTGCCTTGGCTTAGTTTATTCCGAGTATCGGAACCAAAGTCGGTTTTTTGCTTCAAGTCTAGGGCCCCTTCCCCAGACTTGAATGGGACCTGAAACGAAATAACCGCGCGAAAAGAGGAAGTTATTTTTCAAATATCACTAAGTCATTTTCCAGCTTTTCTTAACTTGATGTACTCAGTTACGGATCTATCACTCCCTTATCCCCATAATCATGAAACAATATCTGCTCTTACTCTGCCTAACACTAGCTAGCGGGGCCTTCCTACCAGCCCTATTCAGCCAATCTTCCCTCCGCCCAACTCCTGAGCAAGACCGCCTTCCCCCCCAAGTAGAAATCCAAGTCGGCTACGACTATTGGGCCCAGCGGATGGTTCCCGAAATCAGGAATCTCAATCGAAGGGGCAATGTGGCCCTACTGTTGCGTCCTGGTCGTCGGCCGGGCTTGCGCTGGGGAGTATTTTACCAGTACCAAGAGCGTTCTGGTTCTTTCAATTTTTACCGCCTCCTTCCAGACTGGGGCGGAATGCTCCAATCTGAGTCGTATCCGATTACTTCTACCCAGCACAGTACGGGTTTGCAGGCCGCTGTAAGATTAAACGGTGCCATTGCCTCGATTTTTCATCGAGAACTGCCCAACTGGATAGAGCTATATCAGAATTACTTTGTGAGTGTTACCTGGCTTTCGACCTTCCTGCCTCCTGAAGTAAATAGGGATGATATCACCACTGGATTTAGCTCCCAATTGGGGGTTTCTGATTTTCCAAACACAGGCGAAGACATGCGCTACGGCTTTGGTACGATGCTGGGCACGAGGCTCCACATTCCCCATACCCCCCTCAGTCTGTTCGGGGAATTTGGCATCGGGCCGCTCCAGGCAGTCAATGTTGGCGGGGTGTTGCGGTTGTAGGAAGAAGCGGGACTGCTGCGCGGCGGGAGGCGGGAGTTGCCGATGGCAAATATGTTCTAAACTCACCCCAACCCCTCTCTTGCCAAGAGAGGGGCTTTGCCAATAGGCAAATTTGTCCTGCGTTTTTAACGCTGTATGCCTGATTGTCAACGACAAGCGCGTTGTTTTCCCTTGCAAGGGAAAACGGGGCCGTGCGGGAAAGGGTTATTCACAATTTCCCTATCTTTTCTGTATGAACGCATATCAGCGAATCCTTGCTTTTGCCAGAGAAATGAGGAAGAATCCTACTCCCGCAGAACGTTTTTGTTGGCAGAAAGTCAGGAATCGAAAACTAGATGGGAAAAAATTCAATCGGCAGTTTGTCATTCAACATGATGACATCCTGGGAATAGCCAAATTTTTCATTGCTGACTTCTATTGCCATGCCCATCGTTTGGTGATTGAATTGGATGGCAAAATCCATCAAACGCAATTGGAGTATGACCAAATCCGAGAGGATCGATTGATTGAACTTGGTTATCAGGTAGTTCGATTTTCTAACGAACAAGTGATATCGGATTGGCAAGGAGTGGAAGAAAAACTTCGGTCCTTTTGGACTTGAAGTATCTGAACTCACCCCAAACCCCTCTCTTGTCAAGAGAGGGGCTTTGCCTCCGGCAAATATATCCCGCGTTTTCAACGCTATATGTTTGATTGTCAACGACAAGCGCGTTGTTTTCCCTTGCAAGGGAAAACGGGGTCGTGCGGGAAAGGGTTCCCGTGCCAACAACTCGCTGCTTTGCTGGTTATCAGCAGAGATGAAGACTCGGATTACCCTCGTCTGGTTCAAACGCGACCTGCGCTTGCGGGATCACCAACCGTTACAGGAATCCCTGAAAGCGGGGCGACCATTGCTGCTGTTCTATTGCCTGGAGCCTAGTCTGATGGCATCCCCGGAATCGGACGAGCGGCACTGGCGCTTTGTGTGGCAGTCTGTGCAGGATCTGAACCAGCAGTTGACGCCCTATGGTGGGCGGGTGCATCTCTTTCACGAAGAAGTCATCCCGCTGCTGACCCGCCTAAATGAGCAATTCGAGATCGACACCCTTTTCTCCCATGAGGAGACCGGCATTCGCATCACCTACGACAGAGACAAAGCCGTCAAGGTCTTTTGTCGGGAGCATAGCATCCAATGGCAGGAAAGTCGATCTAATGGGGTCATTCGTGGCCTGCGCCACCGCTTGAATTGGGAAGCCTACTGGTATTCGGTAATGGAAGCCCACCAGCATCAAGTGGACTGGGAGAGGGTAGAATGGGCAGAATGGCCTTTCCCCTCCCCTACTCTACCTGCTTTTCTCTCCGATCCCTATCCAGCATTTCAATCCGGCGGAGAACTTCGC
This sequence comes from Bacteroidota bacterium, assembly GCA_039033615.1. Lineage (GTDB taxonomy): Bacteria > Bacteroidota > Bacteroidia > J057 > J057 > JBCCCJ01. Next base: position 1,053 of record JBCCCJ010000201.1, on the reverse strand, counting down.
GCCCATCAGGTGTTGCAGGAATTTCTCCAACAGAGAGGCAGAAACTACCACCGCCACATTTCCAAGCCAACCTTCAGTCGATCCTCCTGCAGTCGGTTATCGGCCCATATTGCCTGGGGCAATCTTTCCATTCGGCAGATATTTCAAGCTACTCGCCAACGCTTGGGCGAAGGTGGCTGGAAACGACCGCTGGAGAATTTTGCGATGCGTCTCCGCTGGCATTGCCATTTCATCCAGAAATTTGAGTCGGAGGATCGCATCGAATTCGAAAACATCAACCAAGGCTACAACCTGGTCAAGAAAATCAACGATCCAGCTGCGCTGGAAGCCTGGAAGCTGGGCAAGACGGGCTATCCCTTGATCGATGCTTGTATGCGCTGCGTAACCGCTACCGGCTACCTGAATTTTCGGATGCGGGCCATGCTCGTCTCTTTTTTGACCCATCACCTCCTCCAGGATTGGAAGCCGGGTGCGACTCATCTGGCGCAGCAGTTTCTGGACTTTGAACCCGGCATTCATTTCCCGCAATTCCAGATGCAGGCCGGCATGACGGGCACCAATACTATTCGGATTTACAACCCCATCAAACAAGCCCAGGACCACGATCCCGACGGCATTTTCATCCGCAAATGGGTGCCAGAGTTAGCAAAATTACCAACCTATGCGGTCCTTGAGCCCTGGACCCTAACCGATCTGGAACAGCAAATGTATGAATTCCGTCTGGGTGAGGATTATCCCAAGCCCGTTGTCGACCTTGCGATCAGTGGACCTAGAGCGCGAGATCTCCTATGGCATATGCGCCAGCATGCACTGGTTCAAGCGGAGCGCCTCCGCATACTATTCCAACATTCTTTACCCAATCGACCTTCCGAACGATGAAAAAGCCCTTACCCACCAAAATCTGCCCCGTCTGCAATCGACCCTTCACCTGGCGCAAAAAATGGGAGCGCGACTGGGAACACGTCAAGTATTGCAGCGAGCGGTGTCGGAGAAATAAGTGAGCAGGGACCATATTTCAGGGTTCAAAGATCCGATTTCGAAGAAAAGCCCCCT
>JBCCCJ010000200.1:0-7606 GCA_039033615.1 Bacteroidota bacterium | reverse complement strand
TGCCCTTCTTAGTGATACTGAAAAAATAACTTGGACCTTTTCACTCGTTCTTTCTTCCCATCTCTTCGTCAAAAAAAGCCTCTCTTGGCCCGCCAAGCTCGGTTTTTCTTCCTTGATCTGAAAAGAAATATCTACGCGAAAAGAGGAAGTTATTTTTCAAGTCTCACTTATTTTGATCTCAAAACAGAAAGACGGATTTTGTGGGACCTACTCACAACTTCCGTCTTTCTGGCGTTATGGCCCACCTTCAACTGGTTCCACTAGATCGTTTCAATTGGGAAACCTGCCTGAGCATTCGACTTCGGCCTGATCAAGAAGTCTTCGTACCGCCCATTCTTTATTCCCTGGCCCAGGCCAAATTTGAAGCGCTCACTCCCTTCGGCATTCAACTCGGAGAGGATATGATCGGCTTTCTCATGTCCGGAGAATTCGGAGGGGTGTGCTGGTTGACGCGGGTGATCATCGACCGGGATCGACAAGGCTTTGGGTTTGGCAGCGAAGCGGTCCAACTGTGGCTCCGAACCATCGGCAGAAACCCCCACTGCAAGGAGGTCCGCACCAGCTACGCAAGGGAAAATGGCGCTGCGGCTCACTTTTTCCAGCGATTGGGCTTTGTACCATTGGGAGATTCCTTGGCCGAAGAAGTGGTGGCGAGGTTTGAGGGGTAATCATACTACTAGGCATTTCTTGAATAAGCTTTGAATTGCTACCGACCAGGTATTACGTCGCCTTCAGCAGGACTTCCTTTTTTGACGGCAAAAAAGGAAGCAAAAAACCGCCGAAGTCCCATGCAACGCTCAAGGCCGCCCCAACACCTCGGACTTCGTGGCCAACCCGCCGTGATAGTGAATGCTTCGCATCGAAGAACCGATTCGGACTTTTGTCCAGTGGGGTGCCTCAACCCCTCCCAAGGTCCGAAAAGTCGGCTCAGCACGCTATGCAGTTTGTTGTTCCACTAGATTCGTAGTTGAGCCGAAATTTTTCATCTTCTCACAACCTTTTGCAACTCAACTGCATCTATCTATCGTATGCTACAGGAAAGGCTTTACCCACTCAACCCATTTTTGTTTCGGCCCAATACGATCTGCAGTTCTCATGAAACAATCCTACCTATTGATAGGGGTTAGTTTGACAATAGCCATCCTCCTTTGTTCGCTGAGTTGGAACGTGCCACTTTCTGATGAAAGCTCCACCCTTCGCCAATTTCTGTTTTCTCCTTTACAAAGCACGCCTCAGTTGATCGAGGATACCCTGCCATTGCCAGATTCTTTGCCTTCTTTGACCGAACAAAAGGACAAACTGCTTGATATGGCAACTCCTTTTACGTGGGAAGCAAAACATCAGGATGAAGTCATCCAAGCGCCTTCCGGTGATGATAAGGCCATGACTTTGCTTTCCGCTTTGATGAAAACCTTTCTCACCCTGTACAGCAAATAGGGGCACGTTTGGGAGTTGAGGAAATGAGGCCGACCTTTGCCCCATGGCAAGCATTCAATTTTCCCATGCCAATGGCTTTCCCGCCCCGGTCTATGAGCCATTCTTGCGGCACTTTCCCCAACATGACATTCACGCCATTCCCGTTCTGGGAGAAGGTACATATGCCATCCGAAATTCCTGGAAGTCGCTCGCTCGAGAATTGATCGACACCATTGAATCCCGCCAGAATGGTCCAGTAGTAGGCATTGGTCACTCCCTCGGGGGAGTCGCAACTTTCTGGGCCGCCCAAGAACGACCGGATTTGTTTTCGCAAGTATTTTTGTTGGACCCACCCATCTTTCAGTGGTCGGTCCGTTTTTTGAGTGGCTTGACGCGCCTGATTGGGGTGCAGAGTCGGCTGGTCCCCATCATTCGCAAAGCTCACCAAAGGCGGGATCAATTCATGTCTCGGGAAGAAGCGACTTCCTACTGGAAACCCAAACGGTTGTTTCGCGATTTTGATCCAGAAGCATTCGCAGCCTATGTTGAGCATGGCTTGGTAGATCATCCAGATGGCGACTTGACCCTCCGCATTTCCAAAAAGGCAGAAGCGAAGGTATTCTCTACCAGCCCGGTCTTTTTGGGGGATTGCCGCTTGCAGATGCCGAGTTATTACCTCCATCCCACCAAAGGCGTGCTGACGTCGAGAGCACTGAAGGAGCACAAAAAGAACTTCACCAATACCCAGTTTGTCTCAGTTGAAGGCGGACACATGTTCCCGCTGGAGAATCCTAAAGAGACTGCGGAATTGATTCAAGGATTGATGCAGGAGGGGAAGTGAGTTGGAGATTTGCCATCCAATCATCATTCGTCGGTTCGACATTAGGAAGGCCCTTGACAGCGGCAAGTGTGGAGATTCCTCCCTCTGCTGCGCATACCTCTCCCTCCAAAGGGAGACACGCTCAGTCCTTGCCTTCGGCAAATCTTCCTTTTTTTACCGAAAAGCGAGTCGTTTTCCTTTGCAAGGGAAAACGGGAAGGCGCGGAAAGGGTTCTCATTCGCACTTTGGATTTCCGCTTGGTCAACAGACCCAAGCATCGAATCGCCCGATCTACTACTTGCCATTGGCAACTCTCGCATCCCGCCTCTCGCAACGAAGTGGTCCCGCATCCCCTCCCCATTTGCCAAATCAGCCAGCCCTTAGTAGATTTCCCTTGCTAGAATCACCAAACTACTACCCTTATGAAGGCTGACATTGTCATCGCAGGCGGAGGATTGGCAGGAATCGCCACTGCCATTGAGTTGCTGGATCAAAATCTATCGGTCATTCTCGTTGATCGGGACCTGGAATCACGCTTCGGCGGACTGGCCCAATGGGCCTTAGGGGGACTGTTTTACGTGGATTCCCCCTTCCAACGCAAAGCCGGCATCAAGGACAGCCCAGAACAAGCTTTTCGAGATTGGGAAACCACGGCGGAGTTTGGGCCGGAAGATCATTGGCCGCGTAAGTGGGCGGAGCAATACGTCAGTCGCTGCACCGCCGATGTCTATGAATGGCTCAAGCCCAAAGGCATCAAATACATTCCTTCTGTCCAGTGGGTAGAACGGGGCCTGCTAGAACCTGGCAATTCTGTGCCACGTTTCCACGTCACCTGGGGAACGGGCTGGGCATTGACCAAGACCTTGATTCACCATTTGCAGAATCACCCCAATCGCAGCAACCTACAGTTGTTTTTCCAGCACAAAGCAGAGGAAATCCTGATGCACAACGGGTACGCGTCTGGCTTGCAGATCTTGAATGAAGTCTCCGGGGAACGCTTTGAGATTCAGGCAGATCAAGTCGTGATCGCAGCGGGCGGGATGATGGGCGACGTAGAAGTGGTCAAAAAGAATTGGTACAAAGACTGGGGCTCTCCCCCAGAATATATGCTTTCGGGTTCTCACCTCATGGCCAATGGCGAAATCCATGAGATTGCTGCTCGGGCGGGTGCCGTGGTTACCCATTTGGACAAGCAATGGAATTACGCGGCGGGAGTCCACCACATGGATGCAGAACATCCCCAGCATGGCCTGAGCCTCATTCCCCCCAAGTCTGTGCTGTGGACCAATTACCAGGGAAAACGCCTGGGGCCCATGCCGATGGTTTCTGGCTATGACACCCGTGCGTTGGTAGAGCGAATCTGCCAGGAGGAAAAGAAATATTCCTGGATTGTCATGAATGAGCGCATTGCCCTCAAGGAATTGGGGGTGTCGGGCTCGTTGTACAATGATGCCAACCGGGAGCAACGCAAGTGGGACTTTGCCAAGAGCATTTTGTTCGGGAACAAATCGTTGGTGGAGACGATGAAAAGCCGCTGTCAGGACATGTTGGTAGCCAATTCGGTTTCAGAGTTGGTGGGTAAGATGAACGCCTTAACCGGTACCAATGATGTGGATGGAAGTCTATTGCAAAAAGAAATTGAGCAGTTTGACCTACACGCCAGTCGTCCAGCCTCTCTCCACAATGACGAGCAATTCCGCCGGATCGCCCACCTCCGCCAATACCGCGGGGACAAACTCCGCTTGGTGAAACGGCCTCAAATCATGGACCCTAAAGGCGGGCCATTGATAGCGATTCGCAGCTTTATTTTGGCGAGAAAAAGCCTGGGCGGGATCCAGACCGACCTGGGAGGACGAGTCCTGACCGAAAGTGGAGAAGCCATTCCCGGCTTATATGCGGTGGGAGAAGCCGCTGGCTTCGGGGGAGGAGGCATTCATGGCCTCCGTGCGTTGGAAGGAACCTTCCTCGGCAATTGCATCTTCAATGCCCGTATGGCGGTCCGTGATTTGGTGGGGAAACGTCAGCAAAGCGTGGGAGCCGGGCAAACGCTGGCGGGTTAAGGGGTAGCCAACATCAATCGCTGGGCTCCGTCTTCGGTCAGAGCGGTAAACAACAATTGAGTCCCGGCCTGATTCCAGGTCAATCCGGTCTCTGGATCAATGCGTACCTCCACATCCCCTGTCCATTGCCGGAGTGCCCCCCTGTCTTTCTGATAGGACCAGATGGCCAACCGGCCAGAGCGATCACTTACAAAGGCCAATTCATTGCCCGTCGGATGAATGGCGGGGGAAAAGTCGTTCCATTCGGAGCGGAGAAGGACTTCCTCGACGCCTCCAGCAGCCGGAATTTGGTACAAATCTTTGACTACCCAACCGCCTTTATCGGTAAGGCGGTCATACACAATGCTTTCTCCGTCAGGCGACCAGTTGGGATGCTGGGCGGTTTTATCGACTTCGCTGATGCTAGGAATGGCTAAGTCTGTTGTCCCTAAGAGGTAGCGCTGCTCGTTTTCTGCGAGGTTGAGATGCCACAGTCCCCAACTGGTTTCATCTTGACCAGCCAAGAAGATCACTTCATCTCCACTCGGAGAGAGGGAAGGATTGACAATGGCTCCTTTGCCTTCCACCAACATCTTGATGCCATTTTCTGAGGTGCTCACCAGGCTGGGTCCGTTTCCTTCGGTCCCATCCATGCTTTCTCCCGCTAACAAAAATACCATCTGATTTTTTTCCCGGGCTGAACTGGGGGCATACCCATTTCGCAAAAAAGTCTCCGAGCGGGTTTCTAACTGATAGCGGTACAGTTGCAGTTGCCCTTCGACTTCACGGGTATAGGTGATCCATTGGTCATTCACTCCCCAAGTGGCCCACTTGCGGGCTTTGCCATCTTCTGGTACCAATTGGGACACCACTGCTGCCCCACCCGGCACCACCATCACGACGTTGGAGCGGCTTGGGGACGCATCATCAGCCTGAGCTTGGACAGCTAGGAAATAGGGCTGGCCTGAGATAACATCAGGGACCAAATAGGTCGTCTCTAAGCCGGAGACGGAAGCGATTTCCTCCCAATTTCCACGTTCTCCTTCCGAAACAAGGATCGCAAAACGTTGCGGGACCACTCTCCCGGTACCGATTTCTTCCCCTTCTTCCCACACAAACCAGCCCCAATTCATTTGTACGCCTTCATCTGTTTCATGGGCAAACAACTGGGGTTGTACCGCTCGGGTTTCCTGCTGGGGTTCAGGTTGAGGCAAGGGAGAACAAGCCCATAGCATCAGGCTGATCAGGAGGAGCAGGTAGATCACTTTCATCACAAAGGGGTTGACGCGAAAAGAGGGAAATGCTATCATCTGTAACAACGGACAGAATCATAAATTTGCTGCATTTGTTGGAGGAAAGCCGTCCTTTTTCAAAAAAGTGTATCTTGTTACATCGACCCACTTCTCCCATGATTCTCTTCCACATGAACACCTCCCTTTATTCCTCCAGCGAAAAAAAACGGCAGCAACGACCAGCAGCAGCAGCAGAGTCGGTGAATCAACCCAAACGCGCTAGGCGAAGCATGTCCCCACCAGCGTTACAATTGAAGGCAAGCCCCATTCAACGGGAAGAAAAAGAGGAAAAGAAAAAGGATCAGCCCAGCAAGTTTCAACACAACCTCAGCCTGCTCCCACCGGAACTACAGCTAAGGTATTGGTACCTGAATTTAGATGCCGATACCAAACAAACCATTCTGAAACTCAAAAAAGATCGAGGCGAACTCGGTCTGGGGTACGAATATGGGAAAGACCTGACCCTCAAAACCAAGTATGGTCCATTTGGGGCGAATGCGGGCCTGAATCCAGGGACAAAAGACCTCAGTTTTGGGATGGCGTATCAGGATATGCTGAAATTCAAAGGCAACTATGCCCTCGAAAGCGGGAAATATGGAATGGGCATGAGTGCATCACACAAAGGCTTTTCTGGTAACCTGGACTACAAAAAGGGGAGTGGATTCAATATGGGGCTGGGATATGGAGATGATGACTGGAAGCTCAAAGGTAATGCTGACTTCGGCTCGAATCAGTATGGGCTGAATTTCTCCTATGGAGCGGCCCTTCCCCCAATGCCCATGGATCTCAGCAAATCCGTCCATGGCGGCGTAGCAGGCATGCATGACTTCTTGGGAGGGATGCCGCGAGACCCACTTGCGATGCCAGGCTATTACGGGGATCAAAAGAAATCGGTAGAATCCATGAAAAAAGCAGGAAAGGATTTGCACGGCCTGTATAAATCGGGCAAAGGTCCTCGTCTTGGGGTAGCAGGGGATCTCGCGATTTCGCCCGAAGATTGGGGCTTCATGTTGCGCGTTGGTGGGTATTTTTAGGCCTTAGCCCTTGTTTGGAAGGCAAATTTCCTATCCCAAACATGGCCTTAGTCATACAGTTCTGCCGCTACCCGAAAGGTATTGCTGTGCCCTTCCACTGTATCGGCCAGGCGACGTGAATACCCCCCTCCCATGCAAACCGCAACTGGCACCTCCCATGCTTGGCAGCGACTGAGCACCATGCGATCCCGGGTTTTGGCTCCTTCCCGACTCAGAGAAAGGGTTCCCAGACGATCGGTAGCCAATACGTCGATGCCGGCTTGATACAGCACCATATCAGGCTGCAAGGCTTTCAAGTGATCGAGTTGTTTCGCCAACTCTCTTAGGTAGGCTTCATCTTCTGTTCCAACTGGCATTTCGACATCCAGGTCTGAATGTTCCTTGAGGAGCGGGTAGTTCTTTGCCCCGTGCATGCTGAAGGTAAACACCGCTTCTTTTCCCTGAAATATTCGGGCGGTCCCATTGCCCTGATGAACATCCAGGTCTAGAATCAGAATGCTAGAGGCCAACTGCTGCTTCAGCAAATGTCCCGCAGTGATGGCCAGATCATTCAAGAGACAAAATCCCTCTCCTGCATCAGCAAAGGCATGATGGGTTCCTCCGGCGATGTTGAGTCCGATGCCATGTTGTAGTGCGTGAAGGGCAGCGGCTAGGGTTCCCTGGCAAGAGCGCCGGGAGCGATCTACCAAGGTCGCAGATTGCGGAAAGCCAATCTTGCGCATTTGGCGGGGCGTGAGTCGCAACGATTTCACCGCCTTCCAATATTCCGTAGTATGAACCAAGAGAATATCGGATTCTGCACAAGGATCACTTTCTGCGAATTGATGCGCTTCTACTGTCCCCTCCCGTAGCAATTGTTCCCGAATCAAACCGTATTTTTGGATGGGAAATCGGTGCCCTTCAGGTAGGGCCGGAACGAAGCGATCAGAGTGGAAGATTTTGACCATCGAGTGGCGAATTTCTACTTTTGCGCCAATGTAACCCCAAGGAACCACAAAAGTTGTG
>JBCCCJ010000199.1:0-7627 GCA_039033615.1 Bacteroidota bacterium | reverse complement strand
CCACAAGTCCTTGTCAATAGACAATCGCAGCCCGGAGGGATGGCATTTCGGTAGCAAATCGAAGAGAGAAGCGTTGAGAGCAGGCGCGGAGCGACTGCCACCTATCCCAATATCACCAGTGAATTTATGACATGTGACGTGCACCCGGAAACAGAGAGAGGTAGTCAATTAACGAAAGTTTTGGTAAAAGGCCGGGGCCGATGGATGCTCTACTCTTTCCTCCTACCGCTTTTGCGTAGCACCTGAACGTAGAAAAAGGACTGCCCTTTACGGACAGTCCCTCCTTGTACGATAAGTCAATGGCTCATCGCTCGCTTCGCTCGTGGGCATCTCTCAACTCAGGAATTCGGAGGAGTTCCTGCTCAAGCCCTGATAAAGAGAAGACCTTTTCCACAATCCCTGCAAATCCGATTGCTTGCGCGGAGGCAATTTCTTTTTTCCGCAGGCTGCTAGACATCAGGTAGCAAGGCGCTACTTGATCCGGTATGATAGAGAGGATTCGTTCCAACCATTCCGTCCCATCCATGGTGGGCATTCTTCGATCTACCAACATCAGATCAAGGTTCGGGGCCTCTGCCTCTAGGAAAGCAATAGCTGCTTCTGGCTGATCAAATTCTACGATCTCTATCTCAGGAATCAGATCCTCCAAGAGAATCCGCAATAGGTCTCTATCAGCAGCCTGATCATCCAAAATCAACACCCGCAGGCTTGGGGTGGAAGCAGGACTTGGTTCGCGTTTCAGCCACGCGATGGCATGAGCTTCTTCGTCAAAGCCCTGGATGGCATATCCTGCCCCTTGGCATTCCGATACAAAATGCTGATAACTCTGATCTACCTCCGCATGTAAGATCGCAATCGGTAGCGATGGATCCATACGGAGGTCTGCCATATCCTGATGCACATATTCTGTGGTCGGTTCTGGCAAAGCCGTACAGGAAACCGTTCGGGAATCAATCAAAAACCCCTGAGTAGCTCCTCGCTGATATAGTTGTTGCATGGCCTGAAGTTGTTTCGTTTTAGAATCCCGATCTAATTCGGTGGTCAATTCAATCCTCACGTAGGAGGGTGGTTGGGAAAAAATGCTTGCACGTTTGTTCATGGCTGATATAATTAACAATTCGAATCAATCTTGTTCGAGCATTTGACGAGATTCCCTCAATAAGGTGACAGATCCTATGCCCTAAAAGAGATGACTTTTGTCACTTTGGATTTCCGAAAACGATATCGGAATTGGGCAATCAATTGCCCAATTATAGTCCGACCAAAAAAGATGTATACCCTAGCAGCTTTGCCCCAAGATCCCTGATGATCTTGGGGCAAAGCTAGGGCAACCACTTTCTAGGAAAACGTAGCTCTCTTACTAGCGGACCTATTTCAGGAGCTCCTGGAGGGTGGTCACCAAGGAGCGATAATTCACGTCCTTCTCCACAAACAGGTCCACTGCCGGATGACGATCTTTCAATGATCCAGCTCCACTGATGGCAATCAAATTTGCATGGGGCAGCACCTCTTTGGCATCCGCTAAGTGCGTCAGGCCGGATTGAGAGGCAAGGTTGATGTCGCAGATCAACAAGACCTGAGCCACCCGCAGTTGTTCATAATGCTTAGCGATGATATCGGCAGAAGTATCGGGATTTCCGACGGTAAATACTTCCTCAATCTGGGGAAAGGAAGACACTGCGCGGTGCAAAAAAAAACGGTCATCAGGGTTATCATCTACAATGAGGGCATAGACAGATGAGTGTTTCATAGTTGTAACTAGGAATGGTTATACAATTCGTTCGGGAAAAAACTGCTCTAGGATGCGCTCTACCATATCTGGTCGGAGCGGTTTGGTCAAAAAGAATTGAATACTCGGCATCTCCTGCGCCTTGTGATGATCATCGGGGTTGAGGGAGGTTGTCAACATGATGATAACTCGCTTCCCTTGTTGCTCGGGCGGCAACTGATCATATTCTTTCAGGAAGGTCCACCAATCCATGCGGGGCATATTGATGTCCAAAAAGATCAATTCGGGTTGGGGGAAAGTGGCAGAATCGTCTTGGAACTTGCCCTGGCACGTCAAATAATCAAGGGCTTGCTGCCCATCGGAAGCCACGTCTATGGATTCAGCCACTTCCATTTTTTTCAAAATTCGGCGGTGGAAAAAGTTGTCGTCAAAGCTGTCGTCTACCAGCAAGATTCGGTGTAATTTCGGAGAGATCTTCATGAAACAGGCGGTAAAATGATCATAGAAGTGGGAAACGTAAAACAGAAGGTTGACCCAACTCCTGGTTGGGATGTTGCCCAAATGGTGCCCTCATAATTCCCAATAATTTTTTTGCACATCGCCAACCCAATCCCGGTACCCTCATATTCCTCCTGGCTGTGCAAACGGCGAAAGATTTCAAAAATCTGCCCCAGGTATTTTTCTTCCATCCCAATTCCATTGTCAGAAATGCAGAACACCCACTCTTCTTCTTGCTCCTTCACGGAAATTCTGATGCGGGGGGAGACATCCGTTCTGTGGTATTTCAACGCATTGCCGATCAGATTTTGAAACAACTGACGCAGGTCTCTTGCAGAAGCATGAACGGAGGGAAGGGCCTCCACCACGACCTGCACCCCGGTTCTTTCTATACAGGCCTTCAAGTCGAATTGCACTTCTTTCACCAGCTCATTGAGGTCTATTTCGGTCAGGGATTCCCGCCCCCCTACCCTGGAATAATCCAACAAATCTTTGACCAGGGTCTGCATCCGGTGCGTGGATTGCACGATTCGACTCAGAAAAAAAGCGTCCTCTTCTGACAATTCGTTTTCTTGAAGCAACTGCACATAATTGGCGATGGTCCGCAGCGGCTCTTGCAGATCGTGAGAGGCGATGTACACAAACTGCTCCATCTCCTTGTTCAAGGTCTGCAAGGCTTTGGTACGCTGGGAGACCGCCATTTCCAGGTTTTGATTCAAGTTTGCCAACTTCTCCTGAAACACCACTTCCGACGTGATATCTGCGGTATACATCAGCATCCCACCGATGGTATCCTCATCCTCATACCAGGGAAGCAGGGTGTATTTGAGCCATTGGACCGAACCATCCTGCCGAACGAATCGGTCTTTGTCTGTTTGATAGGTTTCCCCTGCTAAGACTCGCTGATGAATCGCTAACCAAGCCGGATTTTTCAAGATTTCAGGAAAGATGTCATAATGACTCTTCCCAACCAGATCGTCGGTGTCCACCTGATAATCCGAAACCCATTTGTTGGAAGCGGCGAGGTAGCGCATCTGATTGTCAAACATGGCCACCGCCGCTGGCGCATAGGTCACAAACCGCTTGAGTTGGAGGAGGGTCTCCTGCAAACTGCGTTCTAGCTCGATGCGCTCCGATATGTCTCGCGCATCTGGCACCAAGTATTTCACCTGTCCGTCCTCACCTAAGATGGGGGTAATGGAAAAGTCGATGAACAAATTCCCCTTCGCCCCAACGACCTCGACTTCGTAGCGGATGAATTCCCCACTGGCGGCCAACTGAATGGATTCGATGATTTGCTCTCGTACCGCCTGACTGGTGGACCACCAAGGCGCATCGTAGAATTTTTGGCCCTGTACGTCTGCCAACTCGATGCCTCCAAATTCTAGCAAGGAGCGATTGGCCTCCAACAAGGTGCCATCTGGCTCCAACAACCCAATGAAATTGAAGGTATTGCCGAAAATGCTGCGAAATCGGAACTGCTGTTCGGCAATGATCGCTTCCTGGGCTTTTCGTTGATCAATTTCCTGAAAAATGCCCCGCAATTTGATGAGTGTCCCATCTTCGGTGATGGCCCGCCCAATGGATCGCACCCACCTTTCCTTCCCCTTGGCGGTAACCAGAATGCACTCAAATTCCCAGGGAGCCCCGCTTTGAACCGAAGTCTCAATGGCCGCACGAACGATCGGTTGAAAATCTGCCCGATAAAATTGAATCCCTTCTTCCAAAGAAATGGGCGTCCCCACCGCAATTTCATGAATGCGGTACACCTCCTCGGACCAGTACACCTCCCCCGTGATCATGTCCACCTTCCAAATGCCGATTTTCGCAATCGAAAAGGCTTCTTCAATCAGTCCCCGCTTGGGGCTGTCAAAGTTGTGTAATAAGCTTTCATAAGGAAGAGAAGTGAGGGAATCTTTCATACTAGTAGCTATCTCAATGGATGGGCGGAAGGTACCTTCCGCTGGTCATCAAACCAAGTGATTGTTGGGCAATTGATTTCATGGTAAGGCCTGAGGGCAAATCGCCGAAAGATGCTTCTCGCGGTGGGGAAACCGGAGGGAATGGAGGAATTTTGCCATGCAATCTTAGCTTCGCTACACCCCTTTCCCCTTGATCAATTGGGCTACCTTCAATTGATTGTCGGTACCCATGAGGGCCAGCACATACTCACCGGGCGGCAGGGCTCCCCCCTCCAGATATCGGAACGTATTGGGTCCAGCGGTGACCTTCAGGACTTCTTCGTGAAGGACGCTGCCCGATGAGGTGAACAACTGCAACGTTACTTCTCCTGCGACCGAAGCCTGGAAACTAGCTTCAAATTCGGTGAGAAACGGGTTGGGCTGAATACCTGTGATTTCAACGCTGGTTTTTTTCTGAGCCGCCCCGGAATAGATCGGCAGGGTATAGGTGTACCAACCATTGTTGTTGACCTGTTTCAAGCGATAATACATGCCATCCGGTTCGGGCTTCATATCCGCATAGCTGTAACGCAGCAGGCTCGGAGATTGGTCCCCTCCGCCCATGGTGGAGATGGTTTCGAAGGTTTTGGCGTCCAGGCTTTTCTGCAGTTCAAAGTAGTCGTTGTCCGTTTCAAAGGCAGTCCCCCACTCCACCAGATTCAAGGTTTTTCCTTTCAAAGAAGACTTGAAGTAGTCAAACTCATACGGCAGCGGGGCACTCACGTCCTCCACTTCTCCCAGGGCTACAAAGGTGGTTCGGTCTTTCTGGTTGGCTTTTTCCAGGGCGAGCCACTCCTTGGAGAAGTCGGTTTTCTTCTTGTCTCCGTTCTTTTTGCTGTAATAATAGCCTTGCAGCTGCCTTTCCCCCAATCGGTCAGCAGGGCCTTCCAGGGAGATTTCGGAGCCAAAATAGAGATACAATTGATGATCTTGCAACGGCAAAAGGGTATCCAGATTGACCCAGGCTTCTACGCGTACTTGTTGAGGATCGTATGCCACGACTTCGGTGAGCAAATGAGTGGCCACATCCCCGGCGGTAAAGCGCACGTCATAGCCTTGCGGATGCCGCAGCTCTCCTCCAAAATTCTGGGTTTTGAGGGCTGGAGCCTGTAGGTCCAGGTGAAGCGGAAAGTCCACGGCCATCTGATGGAGGGCGACTTTGCTGGAATCCAGGGTGATGGGAATCCGAAAGGCAAAACCGGCTAGCCGTCCCTCCAAAGGGGCGGAATCAGTAACCATGATCAACATTGCCGCAAGGATGATGGCTCCCGACCCAACGAGCTGCTTTTGTAAGGAAAGATTCTGCTTCCCTTTCGGGGCCATTTTCATTTGGTTTTCCATAGGGTAAGTTCGCTATGCGCCTGATTTCCCAGTGCTTGATGGTTCAAGCGACATGGGTTCGCAGGGTCGGAGGGTGAGATTGTCGATGAGAACGTTTCCAGAATAGGTGCCTGATTGGGCGAAATAGGTTTCGATGATCAAAAAAGGATGTTCCCCTTTCGCCTGGAAGGTGGTAGCGTACAGCCGCCAATCGGTCTGCTCAATGGTCGGAGATTCCCAGAGCAACTCTGTTTTGGTGCAGAGGGCCGTTCCGCCCCAGATTCGAAAAATGGCTGGTTGATTGAAGTAGATAGACCCAGCATAAAAAGAAGCAGAGCGCGCCAGACTCACCTGAATCTCATAGCACTCCCCAGACCGAATGGGACGGTCCAACTGCTGCCCACATTTCTCCCACATATCGGGAAAAGGCACATTGCTCCCCCGACAAATGAGGGACAAATAAGAAGCCCCATCTACTGCGGCGTGGGACACCAACCAGGAGCCTGGTTGGGTATCCGGACTGCTGCCCTGCCCGCAGGGAGACCAGCCGGGCGGGGTTTTGGACGGACCCAATGGTCCTTCAAAAGAAGGATTCACAATGTGTTGAGCCGACAAAGAACAGATACAGAAACTCAAGAAGGGAAGGAGAAATATCCATTTTTTCATCAAACCCACGCTGATTAGCGGGCTGAATATAGTAGCCTGACAAGCAGGATTAGAATGATTCCGCGAGATGATCTTACAGCCTCGATTCTCCTCCTCCACGAGGGGCTTCTCTCGATGTTAGGCTGGGTGCCAAGTTTCTTTTTATCCTCCTGGAAAGTAATCCTAGCTTTTGCTGTTAGAAAGCCAATTCCCCCAATTCCAGAAAAGAAGCGTTCCAATGATGTCAAAGCTATTTCAACCTTCCCTATTTGTATTCTTCCCCTTGCTCTTTTTGTCCCAATTCGAATGGAATTCCTTGCAAATCGAGCAGGAGAAACGTAAGAATCCGCAGCAATCTGCATCGTCTCAGGTACAGATCAGCGAATTTTCTGCCATCCGACTTCGGAAAGAAGTGGTCCTGCTGAAATGGGTAACTGAACAAGAAGGAGAACACAAAGGATTCGTCATTGAGCGGTCGCTCGACGGGACTTCATTTGATTCCTTGTCGTATGTAGGCGGCTCTTCCAGCGCTTCCCGACCGATGCATTATCACTACATGGATTTGATTTCCGAAGAATCAGCCGTGCAATATCGCCTCAAACATACCAGCAAGGACGAGGTGGTTTCCTATTCGGAATCCATTGTCATCCAGGATGCTGCCCAGTTGAATACCATCAGCGAAATCAGCGTGCGACCCCAGCATTTTCAGGACAGCGTGACGGTTTTCTTTGTCAACCGAAAAGCAGGCCTGTTTCGCTTCTTGCTGTATTCTTCTGCCGGAGAGTTGCTACACAGCCAAGCAGTAGAAACCAACATTGGCCCCGATCAACTACACTTTGTCGATACCCTGAATCTTCCCAAGGGGACCTATATCGCCACCCTTGAAAATGCGGAAGGAGAATTGAAGGTGATGGAATTGGTCAAAAAAGGAAAGAACAACGAACCCTGATTGAGTTCGTTGTTCTATTTCAGATGCTCCGCGGCCCATTATGGCATGGCAGAAGCAGTCAGGGTAACGGTGGACGCATAGGTAGCTGGCGCAACGTTTTGATCCAGCAAGTTTGGCAATCCACTCACCGCACGTACGGCATCGGTTCCCAATTCGAATTTCAGGGTGTAAGCGTTTGCCGCGGCACTTCCTGCATTGCCTTCAGCAAAAGCAGAAACAACTTCATTGCTGGTGCCCAATACAGCGTAGGCAGAAGGACTTACGGTTCCGCCCAACAGCTTGTGGTTGGTCCCTACGGTATAGGTTCCATTGTCGGAGATGGTGTAACCAAAGTTGCCAGCATCGAGGATATTGCCATTACCATCATCAAATGGCGTAGAAGTGAGATCAACTTTGAAATCCACACTGGAATTGACTTCAAACTCCGAGTTGTAAGCAGAAGGATCTGCCAGTCCATCCGTGTAATCCTGTAAGCTGGTTACAGAAAAGCTGATGTTGGAACCAGAAGTTACCGTCAGGTCAATG
>JBCCCJ010000198.1:0-7654 GCA_039033615.1 Bacteroidota bacterium | reverse complement strand
TTTTGCTGCGGTGAGATAGGGCACTATGCCTCTGAACCACTCTTACTTTTCAGCAAGCACAATCTAGGTATCAAGACCGAAAGGGGGAGGAAGGGAATTTTTTTCAAAAAAGAGGAAAAAAAAGAAGAGAGATCCCCTTGTCTGCCTCTCTGAACACGAGGCCCTGACTATCAGGACGTTTCGGGAGAGTGCTTTGATTTATCGAATTGCTAATTTCGAAATATTGGTGTAAAATAATTATGAATTCATTAAAAATGAGGCAAAATATTTTGAAATCAATTAATGATACCTCACATTTGTTGCGAATTATATCACTTAACACTTTTTGCTTATGTTTCGTATCACATGCATTCTCGCAGTTTTGATCGCATCGTTCGGTCCTGCCTCTCTTGCAAGTGACTACGCTACTACTCGCATTGTTTCCTTCAACGAAAGTTGGGTACAGGTAGTTGCGCAAACCGAAGACCGCTTTGAGTTGGTTTGCACTTCCATCTCTCCAACGAATGTAAAGGTAACCGTCTTCAATGAAAACGGTCAACGCCTTCACATCGAGAAAGGGAAGCAACTTTCGCAATTTGGTCGTGTGTTTGATTTTCAAAATCAGCCCGAGGGAACCTACACCTTTGAAATTCAGGTAGGGGAAACCGTGCATGAGAAGACCATTGAAATCAAGCGTTCTGCCAAGCTTGGCCTGATGGTCCAACCACTTGAAGCCGAAAAAAAAGTATGGCTACAGGTATTGGGCGCACAGGACCAGGAGGTATGGGTCAGCCTGACCGACCGCAGCGGAGAGACTTGGTTCTCGGAATCAGTCATTCTTTCCGAAGCTGGTGAGCGGGTGTTCGACCTGAGCCTGGTTCAAGGGAATGAGCTGAACCTGACGGTATCTGACGGAAGTCGTACCGCCAGCCAGTTGATTCGCTTCTAAGGAGTTTCATGCCTCCTGGATGTCCATTTTTTGCACCTGCAAAGAATAGGACCGCTCCATGTTACGTACGATGTCAATGTAGCGCGTTTAGATACGCAACTTATCCATCGCGAAGCCTCCTATGAGGCACATCGCCGCCCGGAAGCCGCAATACTGCCTGCTTCCGGGCTCTCATTTCCCATTAACCTCAGGCATTTGACGGTTGTCGCAGCATTCGTTCCGGTCAAGGGCGGGTTTTTGTACCTTATGCAAAGATGGCTTGACTTTTGATCAAGTCTGATAGAATATTAACAATTTCGGCTTATGCAGATTCCCAAACGCTTGTATGTCGCTGCAACCAGTCAACACGTGGGAAAAACCACGTCCACCCTTGGTCTGATTGCTGCTCTTCGCCAACAAGGCAATCGAGTAGGCTACTGCAAGCCCGCCGGACAAAAATATGTCTGGGCACAAGGGGAAAAGGTAGATAAGGATGCACAGTTGTTTGCAGATTATCTGGGCTTCGAGTTGGAACCTGACTTGCATAGTCCGGTGATTCTGGAACCTGGTCTCATCAAAGATCATATCGAAGAACCGCAGCGGGATGCCTTGATTCAGCCCATTCTTTCGGCTGCCAATCGCTTGTCAGCCATGCACGATGTGGTGGTGTTTGAAGGCACTGGACACCCCGGAGTCGGCAGTACTGTCGGCATTTCCAATGCCCAGGTAGCCAAAGCCCTTGACGCTGGTGTAATCCTGATTCTCGAAGGAGGCATTGGCAGTACGCTGGATATGTTGGCCTTGAATCGCGCCATCTTCCAGCAAGAGGGGGTACCCATCGTTGGGGTGATCCTCAACAAGACCCGCAAGGACAAAATGGCCAAAGTGGCTCATTATGTAGAAACCTATCTACAACGGCTGAACATTCCGCTTCTGGGCTTGCTTCCCTACGAAGCTTCCCTGAGTTTGCCGCAATTGGGGTCTGTTACCGCTGCGATTGATGGCCGCATGCTGTTATTCCCAGAAGAAACGGATCGCCCGGTACAACGGCCAGTCTCTGGTCGGCAATTCGCCAAGCATTTCGGCAAAACGGAGCATTTGCTCCTGGTCAGCAGCGCTCGGCGGCTGGAAGAATCCCTGGCAGAAGTGGATAAACTGTCTAATGGGCAACCTGATCTAGCCGGAATTGTCTTGTGTGGAGAAGCCACCCTTACCCAGCAAAGCAAACGCTGGATTTTGCGCCACCGCATTCCCCTGGTGTTCAGTCCCTGGGATTCCTACGAGGTGGTGAATGCATTCAGTAGGCTGGAGGTGAAAATCAATTGCCGGACTCCCTGGAAAAGTCAAAAAGCGATTGAACTTTTCCAAGCGCATATTTTCCCAGAGCGGATGTATCAATACGTCGGCTGAGAAGACTGTACCGCAGAATCAATTTGCTGAATGATGTACTCTAGGTCTTCCGGGCGTTGAACATAATCCAACTCGTCCACCTCGATGACGATCAATTTGCCTTCCTGATAGCCACCGATCCAGTCTTCGTAGTGTTCATTCAGGTCGATCAGGTATTGGGGATTGATGTCCAATTCGAAGTCGCGACCTCTCCGTTGGATTTGCTTTTGCAATTTGGACAAGCTGGCTTTCAAATAAATCAGCAAATCCGGAGCTTCCAGCATCTCGATCATGCACTCAAACAAGGTGAGATAGTTTTGATGATCTCTTTCGCTGAGAAGGCCTGATTTGCGAAGATTCCGGGCAAAAATGTAGGCATCTTCATAGATGGTCCGATCCTGAATGACCGGAGCCGAGCCTTGGCGGATGCTACGTACCTGATTGAATCGACTGTGCAGGAAATAGATTTGCAAAGGAAATGCCCAGGTAGCCATGTCCTCATAAAAATCCTTCAAATAGGGGTTGTTGTCAACTGCTTCGAGGTGGGCTTCCCACCCATAGTGACTGGCAAGTTTGCGAACGAGGGTAGTTTTGCCAGCCCCAATATTGCCGGCAATTGCAACGTGTTTCAGAGATGCAGAAGTCAAGGGATATAATGCTTAGATGACGGTTTGGATGCCAAGATAAACATTATCTTTGCAGAAAGTAACTGCCATGTCTCTACTCATCCGCAACGCCCAGCTGATCAATGAGGGCAGCATCCAGGAAATAGATGTATTCATCAAGGATGGCCTCATCCATCGAATCGGTACCAATCTGTCTCAGGTTGCCGACCGCACCATTGACGCGAGAGGCCTGTACCTCATGCCGGGCGTCATCGACGATCAGGTGCATTTTCGGGAGCCGGGACTGACCCATAAAGCGGATTTGTACACCGAATCGCGGGCGGCTGTAGCTGGTGGCATCACCTCTTATATGGAGATGCCCAACACCAAACCCCAGACCTTGACCCAGGAGTTGCTGGAGGAAAAATACCAACGGGCGGCAGAAGTATCCGTGGCGAATTACTCCTTTTTCATGGGAGCGGCCAATAACAATTTGGAGGAAGTGCTCAAGACTGATCCTAACACAGTTTGTGGGGTCAAGGTCTTCATGGGCTCTTCTACGGGCAATATGCTGGTGGACAACCCCACGACTCTGGAAGGAATTTTTCGGGAAGTCCCCATGTTGATCGCGACTCACTGTGAGAAAGAGGAAGTCATTTGGGCGAATTTGGCGTCAGCCAAGGCTGAGTTTGGAGAAGACATTCCGTTTGAACAGCACCCGGTCATCCGATCGGTGGAGGCTTGTTATGCTTCTTCCTCTGGGGCTGTTGAATTGGCGAAAAAACACAATACCCGCCTGCACATCCTCCATATTTCTACGGAGAAGGAATTGGCGCTATTTCGCAACGATATTCCTTTGACAGAAAAGCGGATTACTGCGGAAGTGTGTATTCACCACCTGTGGTTCTCCGCAGAAGACTATGCGGAGAAAGGGGTATTCATCAAATGGAATCCGGCGGTCAAACAAGCCTCTGATCGGGCTGCCTTGAGAGCTGCACTGCTGGACAACCGACTCGACATCATCGCTACAGACCACGCGCCGCATACCCTGGAGGAAAAGGGGAATCCGTACCTTTCTGCTCCCTCCGGCGGTCCGTTGGTGCAGCATGCGCTGGTCGCCATGTGGGAATTGCATCAGCAAGGCGTCATCAGCAAAGAGCGACTGGTGGAAAAGATGTGCCATGCGCCTGCGGAATGTTTTCAACTGGATCGCCGTGGTTATGTGCGAGAAGGCTATCATGCCGATTTGGTGCTGGTGAATCCCAACCATGCCTGGACCGTAGAAAAGGGCAACATTCGTTACAAATGTGGCTGGTCGCCTTTCGAAGGGCAAGCTTTTCAAGCCCAGGTTCACAGCACCATTGTCAGTGGACAGTTGGTGTATCATCAGGGCATCATCGACGAATCGATTCGCGGCCAACGCCTCCAATTTTCAAGATAAGCTATGCATTTGTTCATCATCACCGGAACCTCTCGCGGCATCGGCGCCGCACTAGCCGAATCCTTGCTGGACCCTAATCACGCCTTATTGTGTATTTCTCGTAGCGAGAATGCAGATTTGGTAGAAAAGGCTGCCCAATGCGGCTGCCCGGTAGAGGACGTGCATTGGGATTTGAGCGAAACGGAAGCTGCCGCCCTCCAATTCGATACTTGGCTGGACAACCGGGACTTTGACCAACTCAGCTCCATCAATTTCATTCAGAATGCTGGCGTGCTGGATCCCATTGAGCAGGTACACGGAGATTGGCTCCTGGAAACCGTTACCCATAACCTGGCAGTCAATCTGGTTACGCCGATGGCCATGACGGGCGTTTTTGTGCGCTACGTACAAGAGCTAGACATTCCGAAACGCCTGCTGAATATTTCGAGCGGCGCAGGACGCCGCCCCATTCCAGGCTGGAGTGCCTACTGTACCAGCAAGGCGGGGCTGGATATGTTCAGCCAATGTCTGGCAGCAGAGCAGCAAGCCCAGGAATGGCCCATTCAGGTGGTGTCCCTCGCCCCTGGAACCGTAGATACTGCGATGCAGGACCAGATTCGTGCTACCAATCAGGCGGCTTTTCCGCCAGTAGAGCGGTTTCATCAACTCAAGGCGGAAGGAAAATTGTGGTCCCCAGAAAAAGCAGCGCAGGGGATTGTAGGACTGCTACAAGACCCGGATTTTGGGGAGGAAGTGTTGCTGGATCTGCGCAACAGAATGGATTGATTTTCGTTTCTTTTCCAGCGTGGAAACTTCTACCTTGAAGGTCAATCATTCACTCAGAGACTGCATAATGTATGCCGACTACCCATTCAACCCATCGGAAAGTATTTGTCCTCGATACCTCCGTGATCCTCTACGATAGCGATGCGATCAAGCACTTCGAAGAAAATGACATCGCCATCCCAATCGCAGTCTTAGAAGAGTTAGATAATTTCAAAGAAGGCAATACGACCCTGAATTTTGAGGCGCGGCGCTTCATTCGCTTCATTGATTCCCTATCTGGAAAGTTTACGCTTCAGGATTGGGTGCCGATTCCGGGAGAAAACCGCGGTCGCTTCAAAGTGGTCATGCCGCAGTTCGCGCCCAAAATAGATGCGGAAAAAGTCTTCGACGAGCGCAAGCCTGACCACAAAATCCTGAATTCCGCTTTGCTACTGCAGGAAGAGGAACAGCCTGCCAAAGTGGTCTTGGTCACCAAAGACATCAACCTACGCCTCAAAGCCAAGGCCCTCAATCTCCACGCGGAGGACTACGAGACGGGCAAGGTGCAAGATGTCAGCAATCTGTACAGTGGTCGAAGCCTAGAGGAGAACGTGGATTCCGCCATCATCGACAACATCTTCGAGCATGGGGTCATAGAGGCTTCTGAAGCCTTACCGTCTCTGCCGCCGGACAATCATTATTACATCCTCAAAAACGGTACGCATTCTACCCTAACCTATTTCAATCCCCAGAAAAAGGTCTTGGAGCGAGTAGAAAAGCAACAAGCGTATGGGATCAAGCCTAAGAATGCCGAACAAGCCTTTGCACTCCATGCGATTTTCAATCCTGAGATACGGCTGGTGACCATTCAGGGCTTGGCGGGGACTGGGAAGACCCTCTTGGCGTTGGCGGGCGCATTGGAGCAACGGCGAGACTTTCGGCAGATCCTGATCGCCCGACCCGTGGTACCTTTGGGCAACAAAGACATCGGCTACCTACCTGGGGACATCAAGGACAAGCTCAACCCCTATATGGAGCCCTTGTGGGACAACCTGAAGTTTATCAAAAGTCAATTCAAGCCAACGGATAAGCGCTATAAAGCAATCGAACAGATGTTAGAGGCGGAAAAGATCACCATCAGCCCGTTGGCCTATATCCGGGGACGAAGTCTTTCCAACGTGTTCTTCATCATTGACGAAGCCCAGAATCTCACGCCCCACGAGATCAAAACCATCATCACCCGAGCCGGGGAAGGCACCAAGTTGATCTTCACCGGAGACATTCACCAGATTGACACCCCCTATCTGGATGCCCAAAGTAACGGCCTTTCCTACGTGATCGACCGACTGAAGGGGCAGCGGCTATTTGCGCACGTCACCCTTGAAAAAGGCGAACGCTCTGAGCTGGCCAATTTGGCGAGTGAGTTTTTGTAGGGGGGGGAATTGCTTGATTGGTGTAGCGCGGTCTTCCAGGCCGCGTCGATGCTTGAAATTGGGGAATTGGTAGATTTGGAAAATGGGGAACTGCTTGATCGGTGATTGGGGAAGAATAGAGCGCGTTACAAACGCTGGTATTTGAAGCTCACGAGTTGCAAACTCGTGAGAGCGTGTTTGAATGTAGGGCGGTCTTCCAGGCCGCGTCGATGCTTGAAATGGGAGAATTGGTAGATTCGGAAAATGGGGAACTGCTTGATCGGTGATTGGGGAAGAATATGGCGCGTTACAAACGCTGGTATTTGAAGCTCACGAGTTGCAAACTCGTGAGAGCGGATTACTTCCCTAGTCCTCCAGATACAATTCCAATAAACCTTCGGGCAGGTTGGTGTATATGATGCGTGCTTCCTGATCGGCACGGAGGACAAATTGCCGGGTCATAGGAATGAGGACGTCTTTGCCCTGGTATGCCATCTGCAAAATGTCTTGGGCTGCCCCATCCAAAAAATCTTTGACGGTGCCAAGTTGGCCCAGGTTTTCATCCTCGATTTGATAGCCGATGGTTTCGAAGTAGTAGAAATGGCCATCTCCAAGGGGGGGGAGTTCTGCCTCCGGAAAATAAATGGTATGGCCCTGTAAGGCTTCTGCACTTTCCCGGTCATTGACTCCTTCTACTTTGAGAACCGCCAATTTCTGGGATTGAATCTTGAATTTCTTCACCTGAATCTCCCGCAACGGCTCCTCCTTTCGAGCAATGAAGAGGCGCTTGACCTGGCGATATTCCTGGATGTCAAATACATCCATCACCGCCTTAATTTCTCCTTGTAGGCCTCGGGCTTTGGAGAAGTATCCGAGGGTTACGTAATCTGATTTCTGCATCATGATAGTTGGGTCCACAAAAAAATCTGCCATCTTCCCAGAGGAAAATGGCAGACGAATGGTTGTCTGAAGAGCAACAACTTACTCTTCCTTCTTTTCTTCTTCAGCAGCAGGAGCTTCCTCAGTAGCAGCTTCTTCCGCAGCGGGTGCGGTTTCTTCTGCTGCAGGAGCTTCCTCTGTAGCAGTTTCGGTAGCCTCTTCAGCTACTTCTTCTACCACTGGCTCTGGTGCTGGTTCTTCTTTGACGAGTGCTTTG
>JBCCCJ010000197.1:0-7664 GCA_039033615.1 Bacteroidota bacterium | reverse complement strand
CCTTGTCAAAGATTTTCAATGCCTCGCTGGGGTCTCCACTATCTGAAAGTAGGTTGCCCCATTGCATGTGGAGTTCCCAGGCATCGGGAAATTGCTGGATCCCCGCCTGAATTTCGGACAATGCTTCATTGGCTTCTTCCTGAAAGACATGGATCATGGCCCGCATCCGAAAACCTGCCTCGGAAGGCATGGCTTTTAGCTCTTCGCAAATTGCGATGGCACCATGCCAATCCTCTTCTTCCATCAATCCCCAGATCTGCTGAACAAGCTCTTGGATGGTATCTTCGTTTGAATCCATGGCGATATTGGTCGTTTTTGTAAAGCCCAAAGGTACGACTATTCGATGATTTCTGAGGAAAGGCCTACCATCAAATAGGCTAACGTTCATTAGTTAGTCCAGTCAATATTCCGTATCTTTCGTATTGATTCTACTTCTTTGAACCACACCATCCACTCAATGGTACAACCTTCTTTTGCCCCCACGAAAGAGACTCATCAAGACGTATTGTTACAGGCTTACCAATTGATGTGTCAGACGGAAGCCATGGCGATAGAGTACGAACGCCAGAAGCAACTCACCAGTACCTATGTCCATGCTACTTGTCGTGGGCATGAGGCCATTCAATTTGCCTTGGGATTTCAGCTGAAACCGCAAGATTTTGTTGCCCCCTATTATCGGGACGACGGGATTTTGCTGAGCATGGGCATCACGCCCTACGAGTTGATGCTGCAGCTATTCGCAAAACGCGATGATCCGTTTTCTGGTGGCAGAACCTACTATGCCCACCCCAGCCTTCGCCATCCTGATTTCCCCAAAATCATTCACCAAAGCTCTGCAACTGGGATGCAAGCCATTCCTGCCACTGGCGTCGCCCAAGGCATCCAATACCGGGAAAAGCAAGCGTTGGATCAGTGGGCAGTTGGTGAAGCCCCTATCTCGGTTTGCTCCATTGGGGATGGGGCGATGACCGAAGGGGAGGTGTCTGAAGCCTTGCAGATGGCGGCCTTACATCAGTATCCGGTCTTGTTTTTGGTTCAGGATAATGGATGGGGCATTTCCGCTACCGGAAAAGAGATGTACGCCCAGACAGCGGCAGAATTTGCCAAAGGGTTCTCTGGCATCGAAATTCGACAAGTAGATGGAACAGAGTTCGAGCATTGCTATCAGCTCCTTCATGAGGTCCTCGAGGTGATGCGGCGGGAACGACGCCCTTTTTTGATTCATGCCAATGTCCCTTTATTGAACCACCATACCTCCGGGGTCAGAAAAGAATGGTACCGAACCGATTGGGATCAGCACCAAGCCCAAGACCCTTTGGTGAAGTTACATCAGCAGTTGATTGCTTCCGGCGTCTCAGAGGCAGAGTTGAACGCCATGCGAGAAGAAGCGCTTCAGCTCATCCTATCTGAAATGAAACGAGCGGAAGCCGCAGCAGATCCGGGAACGGAAGAACTACATCGCCACATCTTTGCCCCGACTCCTGTAACGGAAGAATCGGGGGAACGCAGCCCAAAAGGCAGCAGTGAAGTGGTCATGGTGGATGCGGCTCTGCATGCAGTCAATCGCATTCTCCAAGAATTCCCAGAAGCCTTGCTCTACGGCCAGGATGTCGGAGGGGAATTGGGAGGGGTATTCCGAGAAGCGGCTCTGTTGACCAAGACCTACGGAGATCAGCGAGTGTTCAACACGCCCATTCAAGAAGGATACATCATCGGTAGCACGGTGGGCATGTCTGCTGTCGGCTGCAAACCCATCGTAGAGGTACAATTCGCAGACTATATTTGGCCAGGAATCAACCAACTCTACGCTGAGTTGAGTCGCTCGTACTACCTCTCCAACGGTAAGTGGCCGGTTCAAAGCCTGATTCGGGTACCCATTGGCGCTTATGGCAGCGGAGGCCCCTTTCATTCCAGCAGTGTAGAATCTGCCTTGCTGACCATTCGGGGCCTCAAAATCGTGTATCCTTCCAATGCTGCGGATATGAAAGGCCTGCTACGGGCTGCCTTCCTCGACCCCAATCCTGTGATTCTTTTTGAGCATAAGGGATTGTATTGGAGCAAGGTACCAGGTAGCAAAGAAGCCAGGACCATCGAACCCAGCGATGATTATGTCATTCCTTTGGGGAAAGCCCGCATTCATCAGCAGGCATCAGCGAAACAGGTAGAAGCCGGAGCTACCTGTCTGGTCATCACCTATGGAATGGGCGTTCATTGGGCCAGAAATGCCAGTCGGGAGCTTGCAGGTCAAGTAGAGATTCTTGATTTGCGAACCTTGGAGCCGTTGGATTGGGAAGCCATCGAGGCGGGAGTTCGGAAACACAACAAAGTGCTCCTATTGACGGAGGAATGCCTACAGAATTCCTTTGTAGAATCTTTGGGCGGGCGAATCAGCAGTCATTTGTTTGAACAGCTCGATGCCCCGATTCAGTTAATAGGTGCCGAAAGTGTCCCGGCCATTCCACTGAACTCTGCCCTGGAAAAAGAAATGCTCCCATCACCGGAAAAGGTACGGGAGCGATTGAAGCAGTTATTAGCCTGGTGATAGTGGTTGTTTTTTATACTGCGGGGAACGAGGTAAAGCCTTCATTCACATCTCCAAACCCTTTGAATAAGGAGCGAGAGATTGACCGTTTCTTGCGGGCTTTCTTTGCTTGGATGGTGCCGCGAAGAGCTCTTTGCGTCGAGATCGACAGAGAACAGAAATAAGTCAAACCGGCCTGATAGGCGTTGGGATTTTCTAACGCCCAACCACTTAACCAAAATTCGTACAGAAATTCCAAGGCAGGCATTTTGACCTGATCCTCATTCTTGGCAGCACTGTATAAGATTGCTTCTCCTTCCATCAACCCATATTGTTCGAGTCGGACAGAATCTAGAATGAACATCTGACATTCACTTTCATCACTTAGCGTCAGGTGAAACTTGCTCTGATGTCCTCGCTCCTTTTGCACCACTTTCTGTACATAAGGGGAGCGTTCAAACAAGAACTTCCAACTGTCCCATGCATCTCGTTCGGAGAGAAAATAAATGGTGTCAAGTGGAATCAAATCAGTCAATCTGCCTTCAGATGGTTCAAGAAGTGCGTAGGGCAAAGCAACTGCCGAAGCAAACAAATGCCTCAAAAACAATTCCTTCGAAGAGACGGCGGTAGGTGGTAAAGATTGGGAATTACGAGCGAACGATGGAGAAGGCTGTTCTGGAAGATTGGTCATCATCACAATAGCTAACTGGTCTTTCTATGTTCAATTACAGAGGACAAACTCCAATGCGTAGAAGATTCTGTCATTCGTATGGAAAGCAAGCTAGCACAACCACGGTACTCAAAAAAGACACTCTCAAAAGGAATCTCTCATCCCTTCATATACATCAATCCTCATACAAATAGAAGCCTTTTCCCCGCTTACGGCCCCAATGACCTGCATCGACCTTCTTTTGTTGAATTCTACTAGGGCGAAATTTTTCATCAAAGAAAAAGGCTTCATACATGGATTGCGTCACCGAATGATTCGTGTCGATGCCAATTAGGTCCATCAATTCAAAGGGACCCATCCGAAAACCACTGCTTCGCATCAAGCGATCAATGCCTTCCACACTTGCCACCCCGTCCTCCAGAACCTTGAGACTTTCCACATAAAATTGCCGGGCCACCCGATTCACCACAAATCCAGGTTCATCTTTGACGTGGATGGGGCGTTTCCCCAATTCCTCTGCCAACTGATGAATTCCCGTAGCGATATCGGGGGAAGTAGCCGCTCCTGAAATGACTTCCACCAGTTTCATGATCGGGGCGGGATTGAAAAAATGCATCCCCACCACTCGCTCTGGCCGCTGAAGGGGAGCCGCGATTCGGGTAATGGGCAAGGTAGAAGTATTACTCGCGATGATCAATTGATCCGAGTGCTGAGATTCAACCTGCTGGAGTACTTTATGCTTCAAGGCTATCTTCTCCGGCACTGCCTCGATGACCAGGTCAGCCTGAACCTCGCTCAATTCTGTGGTAAAAGACAGCCGTCCTAGTGCTGCTTCTCTTTCCTCTTCACTCATTTTCCCTCGTTCCACCGACTTCATCAAAAAACGCTTGGCATAGGCCTCTGCCTTTTCGAGAGAGGCAGGAAATACATCGTACACCTGCGTTTCGTAGCCTGAGCGAGCAAACACCACCGCAATTCCTTGTCCCATTACGCCCGCTCCCAGTACGGCGATTCGTTGTAGTTGGAGTCCTTCCATGAAGATTTGGATTTGGGGCAAGTTAGCACTTTTCTTTTGCGTAAGTTTGCCCGTAAGAACCAAATTTCACACGTTTTGGATCAGGAAAAAGAACGATACCTGCTCGATTTATTTGAAGGCTGGGCTGGCGAAGAAGCCGAAGAAGTCATTCCCCTTCAGCCCAGTGGATCTTATCGCGAATACTTTCGCATCAAAGGCCCCACCCGACAAGCCATCGGTGTCTATCACGCCAACCAGCGGGAAAATGCGGCCTTCGTTGGTTTCACCAAGCACTTTCGACCCAAGGGTATCGCTGTCCCCGATATCTACGCCGAGGACTTGCCCCACAATGTGTACCTGCTGCGAGACCTGGGGGATTTGAGCTTATTCAATCACCTGGCGGCGAATCGAAAAGGAGCGTTCATAGAGCCGAAGTTGATTCGTTTGTATGAACAAGCACTGGCGGATTTGGCCTTCATCCAGATCGAAGGGGGCAAGGATCTCAATTATGATCTCTGCTATCCCCGGGACAGTTTTGACGAGCAATCCATTCGGTGGGACCTGAACTATTTCAAATACTACTTCCTCCGATTGGCACGGATTCCTTTTGATGAGGATCTGCTAGAAAAGGACTTTCAGACCTTTACGGAGTATTTGCTCAAGGCCAAGAGGGACTTTTTCCTCTATCGGGACTTTCAGGCGCGAAACATCCTCATTCACGAGAATCGCCCCTATTTCATCGACTACCAAGGCGGGAGAAAAGGAGCGCTCCAATACGATGTGGCTTCGATTCTGTACCAAGCCAAAGCCGATCTTCCCCCAGAAGTTCGCACTCACCTGGTCAACCACTACCTGGATGCGGCTACCAGCCTGACGAATCTTGATCGGCAGGAATTTCTCGATCATTTCGATGCCTACGTAGTGGCGCGGATGATTCAAGTGATGGGCGCCTATGGGTTCCGGGGCTTCTACGAGCGTCGGCCTCACTTTTTGGAGAGTATCCCTTATGCAGTCAAGCACCTGACTCACCTGCTACAGACCCTGCATTTGCCCATCGAAATCCCCACCCTCAAACGCTGTCTGGAAGCCATCACGCAATCCGAGCGCTTGAAGCTGTTCGGGAAACCCGATCCGGCCCATCAAGCGCTCACCGTCAGCATCAACAGTTTTTCCTACAAACATGGAGTCCCCCAAGATCCTTCCGGCCACGGGGGAGGCTTTGTGTTTGATTGTCGCTCTCTCAACAATCCGGGCCGATATGCGCCGTACAAGAAGTTGACGGGTCGAGACCGACTGGTGATTGACTTTCTGAAAAAAAACAGCCGGGTGGAGGAATTTCTCTCCCACATCTACACCCTGGTCGATGAATCGGTGGAGGTCTATCTGTCTCGCAACTTCACCAATCTCAGCGTGAACTTTGGCTGCACGGGGGGCCAGCATCGTTCGGTCTATTGCGCTGATCAGTTGGCGGCTCACCTTCGCAAAAAATATCAAGTCAACGTGGTCTTACATCACGTGGAGCAGGAGAAGAAGAACTGGAAAAATTAACGACAGGCCAGGAAATGAAAGCAATGATTTTCGCAGCTGGTCTGGGCGCCCGTCTCCGTCCCCTGACCAATGATCGGCCCAAGGCCCTGGTGGAAATTGGCGGGCATCCCCTCCTTTATTGGGCGATCCACAGATTGCGAAGCGCAGGCTATACTTCCCTGGTGATCAACATTCATCACTTTGGGGAGTTGATGCTGGCGTATTTGGACAGTCAGGATTGGGGGGTAGAAATCCTCATTTCAGACGAAAGAGAACAAGTCCTGGAAACAGGAGGCGGTCTAAAAAAAGCCAAAGAATTGCTCCGCAGTGATTCCCCCATTTTGGTCCACAATGTCGATGTGCTGTCCGAGGTGGATTTGGCAGCGATGCGTCAACGCCACGAACAAAGCCAAGCCCTCGCAACCCTCGCAATGAAAGACCGCCCTAGCTCCCGCAACCTACTCTTCGATGCCAATCAACAACTCTGCGCCTGGCGGCACAACCGAACCGGCGAACTCCGCATGGCCCGCGAGCCAAAAGGCGAATTGACTGCCCTCGCCTTCAGCGGCATTCATCTGATCGAGCCACGCATGCTAGACCTTCTGACCGAAGTAGGGAAATTCTCCATCATCGACAGCTACCTCCGCCTCGCCACCAGCGAACGCATCCAAGCCTATCAGCACGATGAGCAATGGTGGCTAGACGTCGGCAAGCCAGAGGCGCTACCAGTGGCGGAGGAATGGGTGAAGGGGGAGCGGTGAGCTTACTCTCGCTTGAGGAAGTCAAAACGCCCCAGACACCCTTCATAATTTGCGATCATTCCAATGTAGAAAAACCTCCTCCTGCCACTTTCTCCTGCTACTTCCTACTACCACTCGCTACTCCTTTTTCCCTACCTTTGCCTGACCAACATCATCGCAATGCTGAATCTAAAAATGGCCACTGACCCCGCTTGGGTCAAGCACATCGTAGAAGGAAACATCGAGGAAATTCTGACGGATCACGCCTACTGTGAACAGAAGGCGGCCTCTTCGGCGATCTCCCTCATTGTCCAATACCCGGAGCATGAGGACCTCGTCGCCAAGATGGCCGATCTCGCGCAGGAGGAGATGGGGCATTTTCGGATGGTGTTTCGGGAGATTCAGCAGCGTGGCTATACCCTCGGGCGGGAGCGCAAGGACTCCTATGTGAATGAGTTGGCCAAATTTCTCAAGAAGAAAGGCAAGGGCCGGGAAGAAACCCTGGCAGACAAGCTGTTGTTTGCAGCCATGATCGAGGCGCGATCGTGCGAGCGATTCAAGGTTCTTTCTGAAAATATCGACGATCAAGGCTTGTCTGAGTTTTATCACAAACTCATGATCTCCGAAGCCCGCCACTACACCATGTTCATCAAACTCGCTCGCGAGCTCTGCCCCAACGTGGATGTGGACAGCCGATGGAAGGACTTCCTCGAATATGAGGCAGATGTGATTGCTCGCTACGGGAAGAGTGAGTTTATTCACGGCTGATTTTTGATCGTTCAGCTATGAAGAGCATCATCATTGATGGGCTGGAAATTACCCTCAAGCAGATTGAGCAGGAGGATTTTTTATCCTTGACTGACTTGGCAGCGAAAAAATCAGGCGCAACGAGCGCGGGAAGTCATTCGTAACTAGCTTCGTAATTCCAATACGGTCCTATTTCTTGAAGCCTGGGAGAAAATTCAAAACCCCAATTTTAAAGGGGATGATTTCACCCCCTTTAGATCGGAAGCGATAAATGATCGGTGCCGACCGTGTTTGCCGCACGCCAGTTCGTGAACCACGGCCACGTGACCGTGAACCTTTTCACAGATCCTCGCTCTCCTCGGTAGGGGCGGGCCACACGCGTGAAGAGAGATGCCTGCACCGGCGATGGCGGCGGCTGCTTTTACCACATTTGGGCGACTCAGT
>JBCCCJ010000196.1:0-7664 GCA_039033615.1 Bacteroidota bacterium | reverse complement strand
CGACTCTCCTTTGGTCGTCCTGGATCTTGGTCATCGGGATACCAATGTGTTCGAGGTCGAAGAGCACTACGTGGTGCCAGAGATTTGGAAGTACGATGAAGAGGAACAGGTATATTATATCGGGATGAATCCTGTCGAACTATATGCCTCGCTGAGTTATGACGCGCCCGCAGATCGGACCATGCCCTTCTGGATTGGGTACCAACCCAATGTGATCTCCGAAATGGTCTTGATCATGCCAGAATGGTGGGACGGAAGTGGGGAGACCAATGAAGTCGAAACCGAACAGTTCCGCTTTGCAAATGAGTTTCGGATCGAGCAGGATTCTGTCTTCTTACGCAGTGAATACGAACGGGCGGGGACTCATTTGACTCCCGAGGACATAGAGGATTTTGTAGCCAAACACGATTCCATTCTGTCGGAAATCAATTTTTATGTGTATTACGAATCCCCACGCTTATCAGACCGGGTGTTTGCTGGGGACAGAGGGGCACTGATGACGTTTTTCTTGGCGTTACTCGGAGGCTTAGGCTTGGCCATCAAACTGCATCAATGGTACGATCCGTAGGTAGCAGGCGGGAGCAAATTGAGCTTGCCTAAGTGGTTTTCATTGGTGGGGGTCCTCTTTGTGTTTTTTCCTTTGAATCTGCTGTTTGATCTCCTATTCAGCAATGATGGAACCCTGGGACAGAACCGCTGGGATCAACTAGCGAATCTCTATCAAGGAAGTGAATATTCCTTCGCCAAGAATCTGCTGACCGCTGAAATCATATTTTTGACCCTGCTTTTGGTGTTCAGCATTTGGTTGCTCGTCCAATTTTGGAAGCAAAGGAGCAGTTTCCCCCGCTGGCTGATTGCCTTCCTCGCGTTTGCCTGGATCGGTGAGGTTGTGATCAGTGGGTTGAGAGGACAGGTGTTGGGAGAAGACAAGTATGCATGGCCTCATGACGCAGAACGCTTGATCGGATATGCATTCATGGCTCTGGCAATAGGCATTACCATTCATTTGATCCCACGAATCAGACAAAGTTTTCATCGTCGGCTTCGTGCGTGATCAGGGAAACTTTCTCCCAAGCAAGCAGTTATCCCTCCATGCAACGCAGCGGGACCGCAGACATGGCGCTTTGGGGAGGACGGATTCCTCCTTATCTGTTTCAGCGAATGAAGGCGCTGTCCTTACCGATGGTGGAGGCCTTGATCTTGCAGCATGGCAGAGCGGGCGTGTTACAACGTTTGTCTGATCCGTTTTGGTTCCAAAGCTTTGGTGCGGTCATCGGCATGGACTGGAATTCTTCTGGTGTCACCACGGCGGTGATGCGAGCCTTGTCCGAGGCGCTGAATCCGCACGCCAATGAACTGGGCCTCTACGTATGCGGCGGCAAAGGCAAAGATTCCCTGCAAACGCCCACTCAACTCCTGCGCATCGGCGATGCTACCGGACTCGATGGGCACAAGCTCGCCCGAGCCAGCAAACTCAGCGCCAAGGTGGACAATACCGCCTTGCAAGACGGCTTTCAGTTGTACCTCCACAGTTTTGTGCTCAGCGTGGAGGGAGAATGGACCGTGATCCAACAAGGCATGCAGGGAAAAGAAGGACTCGCCCGACGCTACCACTGGCATTCGGCAGGGCTAGAGTCGTTTGTAGAGGAACCCCATGCTGCCATCATGGGCACCAATCAGGGACTCATCCTGAACCTGACGGCCAAAGAAGCCAGTGCCACACGCGACGGCATCATGGAGATTGCTCAAGCCTCCCCGGAAGCAATCCTGAAAGAAGTGCCCAAACTGGAACTTCCTTCTTATTGCGACCTGAAAGCGGAGGATGTAGATCTCAAGCGGTTGGGTGGGGTGTTGCGCCTCGCTCAAGAAACGGAGGCTACCCAATTCGAGGATGTATTGTTGCTCAAAGGACTGGGGCCTCGCACCATGCAGGCCATGACCCTGGTCAGTGAAGTCCTGCACGGCACGCCGGGACGATTCCGCGATCCGGCGCGCTTTGCCTTTGCGCATGGCGGCAAAAGTAGCAAGCCCTTCCCCGTACCAACCCGCATCTATGACGAGACCATCACTCACCTGAAAGAAGCGGTAGAGCAGGCCAAAATCGGTGATCAGGACAAGTTGAAAGCCATCGGGAAGCTGACGAAGTTGTCGCAACAAGCGGAAGCAGGTTTTCCAGACTTTGAAGCAAAAATGGAGCAAGAGCGGCGGGAGTCTGAACGATATGGCGGGCGCAAACCTGAGACTCACCCTCCAAAGGATCAACAGTTGCGGCTCTTTTGAGGGGCATGATGTGCCGGATGGAATCCGGCACTACAACATTTCGATTGTCATTCGACATTCATCGGTTCTGGATTGAGAGAGAGCTTTGCCAGCGGCAAGTTTATCCTGACTAAATTCCCGATTCCTCCCCCTTACTCCCCCTCCAAAGTGGGAAATACGCACGGTCCTTGCCAACGGCATCTCCGATCGTCATTCGCCATTCATCATTCGTCGGTTCGGCATTAGGAGAGATTCTTACCGAAGGTAACTTCTTTCTGACCTCTGACAAGGCACTGGTCTGTCATCTCTCACGGCATCTCCCAAGCCGCTGCGTGCCGCAAAAAGATCTTGGTGATATTGCGGGCATCGTCGATGCCACGGTGGTGGGTACCAGTGAGTTCCAGTTGTTCCAACTCCAGGGCCTTTTTGAGGCCGACTTTACGACGAAGCCCTTTGATTTTCCAGTACTGGTGTTTGAGGCTGATATGGGCTAAGGTCCAGTCGGTAGGTAAGCCGTAAATGAGGCAATCTTCCTGGAACTGTTTTT
Organism: Bacteroidota bacterium; assembly: GCA_039033615.1. GTDB lineage: Bacteria > Bacteroidota > Bacteroidia > J057 > J057 > JBCCCJ01. Next base: position 4,858 of record JBCCCJ010000196.1, on the reverse strand, counting down.
TGTCATAAAACCCCCAGGAACAAAGTAGGTAGTTGCCTTTTTCCAGGTCAAACCAGTCCTGAAATTGCTGCAGCACTTCGGGAAAGCCTTGCGCTTGATCTACTTCTACTTGGGTAATGGTCGTTAGCTCCTTGCAAAAATCGCTCAGGATGGGATGCTTGATGGGCTTGACAAATCGCTGGAATTCGCTTTCGATTTCCAATTGCTCATTGACCAGGACTGCACCGATTTCGATGATTTCATTTGGGGGATTGCCTCGTCCTTCCCAGCAAGTCGCTTCCAAATCCACAATGATGTATTTCATGCCCCTTATACGGGAGCGAGCCAACAAGTTGTAAGGCAGCATATGGGAGAGACATTGTCCCTGAGTCGCTCGCGAAGTCGTCATGCGTGCTACAAGCCTCGGCTTCCTAGCAGATTCTGACTCTTGGTCTAAGCTACCGCCCGCTTACAGTCAACCTCTTCCGATCATCATTCGACATTTATAGTCCCTTTGGCTGTTGCTCAGGGCAAGCCGTCGGTTCGATATGAAGAGTCATCCTTGCCGACGGCAACTCCTGCATTCCGTTTCCCAACCCACAGCGGCTCCGTATCCATGTCTTTTTCGTACTTTTCCTCCATGAAAGCCGTTTTTTATGCCCAAACTGGTGGCCCGGAAGTCCTACAACTCGGAGCGCGCCCAACCCCTGCTTTGTCGCCAGATCAAGTCCTGATTCGGGTCCACGCCACGGCCTTGAATCCGATAGATTGTGAGATTCGGCAGGGAAAATTTGGCTTTCTCATGAAAAGCAAATTGCCTCGCATTCCGGGTTCAGACTTTGCGGGGATGGTCGTAGAGGTGGGAGCGAATGCCCAAGGCGTGTCGGTAGGGGAAAAGGTGTATGGGATGAGTTCGACCCGAATCGGAGGGGCAGCGGCGGAGTACATCGCCATTCGTCCAGCAGAAATAGGAATCATGCCGCCCAACTGTTCATTCGCAGAGGCCGCCAGTATGCCTTTGGCGGCTTTGACTTCGCTGATTTCGCTACGGGATTTGCTACAGATCCAATCGGGGGAGTCGCTTCTGATCAATGGAGCTTCTGGTGGAGTAGGCGTATTTGCAGTGCAGATGGCCCGGATCATGGGGGCGAAGACAACTGCCGTTTGTAGCTACCGCAATGTGGAGATGGTGCGGGAATTGGGGGCCGATGAGGTGGTCGATTACACCAAAGTCAAGCCCATTGAGTTAGCAGATAGATTTGATGCGGTCTATGACGTCTATGGCAATTACCCTTTTTCGCGGGCGAGGAACTTACTGAAGCCCCAGGGGCGGCACGTCAGCACCATTCCCAGTCCCGGAAATTTTTGGCAGGTATTTTGGTCTCGCTGGCAGCGACAACGGAGCCACGTCGTGGTGGTGCGATCTCGCACGCAGGACTTGGATCAATTAACAGCCTGGATGACGAAAGGGGAGCTCCGCCCAGTGGTTGACCAAGTCTATCCCATGACCGAAGCACAGGAGGCACATGCATACCTGGAACAGCGTCGCGCCAAAGGAAAAGTCGTGCTGAAGATCAGCGATTAATCGTCCGCATCCGCAGACGTTCGATTTCGCACCAGATAACCCACCGCCCCCAAAGCAATGACGCCAGCCGGGAGGATTTTCAGATACCAGACATCTCCGCCAGTTTGCTCAATCAGCACCTCATACAGGCCGAGCCCCAGCGCAATCAAGCCCAATATCAGGGCCGCAATGGCCAAAATGTTTCCTTGTTGAGGGGATTTGTAGCGGTCGTCTTTGAGTCCTAGCATAAGAGAAAGGTAATCAAAAAAGTCCCCATCAAGGGGACTTTCTTCGAATCCATATAGCTACCTGCGGGCATCGCCACAACAGGCAGGATCTTACCAGTTTGGAGCAAACTCCAACTGGGTACTTTTGAAGGAAGCCTTGGATGGTTTGTAAGAAACTTTGATACCATTGAGTACCTCAAACTCGGCCTGCATCACCGGAAAGATGTCGCGGTGATGTCCGTAGCTGAGACCTTCCAGCCCCATTTCGTGAGCGACCTTGCTGGTCAACAACCACCCAGGTAACACATCGAAGATGTTGTCCAGGTTCCGCCAGCGATCCACGGCCACGGCGCCTTTGTCCAAACGACTTTTGGGGAGGCGCATCCACTGGTCTGGGGTCATCTGACGAATTTGCTTGGCCAAGCTGGATACTTGAGCCAGTCCTTTGTAGTTGATGAAGGTGCCTTCTCCTTCGATGGCGAGTGCCGCAGGCAGGACCACATCCACAAATTCGTGAGTGGGGACAACGTGGGTAGCATGGGCTACCACGATGGAGGTATTCAGATCGGCCGCAGTCAACTCCGCAAACGCCCGGTCATTTTCCAAGCTGTATAGGGTGCCGATTTCGCCAGCATTCAATTTTGCTTTCAAGTCTTCCAAAGAGATTGCCTGGAAGCCGAGCAATTCACACGCAGCGGTGTTGGGAGTCTTGTCATCCTGCATTAACCAACCGTCTCCGCTGCCTTCTTCGACCTGAGGGAGATAGTAGACACTTTCTACTCCCAACTGCCCTGCCAATTGCTTGAGCGCGAAGTTGCTTTCCATAGAAGCGTAGGCAGAACCCAGCAGGAACAACTCTTTGCCCGCAGCATTCAGAATTTGAGCCGCTTTGCTGATGCCCTCCTCAAAGTTGATGGGAATATCGCCTTTGATTTTGACTCCAGAGACCCGATTCTTATTGTAGTAATCAATTCCCAGACGGTAGGCATCTGGCATCCAGTGGCCGTTGACCTCCTGATTTTCCCGGGGGGTAATCCGCAGCACTTCATTATCCCGAATCCAGACATCAATGTTGGTTCCGGTGCTGTCATTCATATCAATGGCCGATGCATGCGCCATTTCCCATACCCGCGCCTTGAAGCGATGTGCCTTGCTGGTGAGGGCTCCCACCGGACAGAGGTCAATCACGTTCATGGAATACGGCTCATCGAAGGTCGCACCAGGAGGAGTGCCAGGATAATTTCGGTCTCCCCGCCCGATGATGGTCAACTGGTTGGAACCAGAAATCTCTTCGGTGAAGCGGGTACAGCGCGTACAGTTGATACAACGCTCTTCGTCCAGAATCACCCGTGGACCCAAATCCACTGCTTTGCGCTTATGTCCTTTCTGGTTTTCAAAACGAGAACCTTCTGGCCCATATTTGTAGGTCCAGATTTGCAATGGACATTCCCCCGCCTGATCACAGATGGGACAATCCAGCGGGTGATTGATCAGCATGTATTCCAAAACTCCTGCCTGAGCGACCTTGATCGTCTCAGAGGTGCGGTGGGTCTTGACAAACATCTTATCACCGACTGGCGTGTTACAAGCCGTGGCAGGCTTGCGCCCCCATTGGATGATGGGATTGCCTTCTTCGTCAAACTGGTATTCACCAGAAGCACGATCCCGCGCATGATTCCCAACTTCTACCAGACACATCCGGCAGTTGGTAGGGACACTCATGGAAGGGTGATAGCAAAAGTAAGGGATCTCGATACCTTGGTCGAGGGCAAATTGAAGCAGCATATGCTTCCCCTCAAACTCAATGGCTTTTCCGTCTATGGTAACAGTAGGCATAGTTGCACAACAGTTTTGGACTCCATTTGTTGCAGGCGGTGAAGTTAGAGATAAATTTCTATTTTTCTGAACCCCACTTTGTATTTTTGAGCTATGTATCTGCACCTCATTGCCTTTGATATTCCCTGGCCGCCGACCTACGGAGGGGTGATTGAGGTGTATTACAAAATGCAGGCACTACGAGAAGCAGGAGTGAGGATCATTCTCCACACGTTTTTGTACCAGCGAGAGCCCGCCGTAGCATTGGAAGCCCTCTGCGAATCGGTGCATTATTATCAACTAAAAAAGCCACTCCAATCCCTTCCGGTTCGCTATCCTCATATCGTCAAGTCCCGAGCGGTAGAAGAATTGTTGCAGCGACTGCTAGCAGATGACCACCCCATTCTCTTCGAAGGCCTCCACACCACCTTTTACCTGAGTCATCCAGAGTTAGAGGATCGGATCAAGCTGGTTCGCATGCACAACATCGAATGGGAGTATTATTATCAACTGGCCCAGCGAGAACCCAACTATCTGCGAAAGCAATATTATCTGGCCGAATCCCGCCAGCTACAGTTTTGGGAAGACACCCTGCCGTTCGCTGATCGCATCCTGACCATTTCTCCCAAGGATACCACCTATTACGAGCAAAAATTTGATCAGGTAGCCTATCTCCCTGCCTTCCATGCACATCGCAAAGTGACCAGCCGGACCGGGAGTGGACAGTTTTGTTTGTATCACGGCAATCTGGCCGTGGCAGAAAATGTGGAGGCAGCGCTTTTTCTCATCAAGGAAGTCTTTTCTTTTTTGGAATACGAACTGATCATTGCCGGATCTAGCCCGAGAACCGATCTGATTCAGGCGGTGCAACAACATGATCACATCAATTTGCGGCCTGATCCAGGCGAAAGCGAAATGACCGAATTACTGCATGATGCCCACATCCACGTGTTGCCTACGTTTCAGGCGACGGGCATCAAACTCAAATTGATCAACAGCCTCTTCACAGGGCGCTGGGTGATGGTCAATGCTCCCATGATCAACCAAACTGGTCTGGAATTCAGCACCGTCATTGCCAATGAGGCAGAAACCTGGATCGCTCAAATCAATCAGTTAGCCCAGCAACCCTTTACGGACATCGAGATTGCTCAGCGTACCGCGACCCTGAATCGGAATTTTGACAATGCCCGGAATGCAGAGCGGATCATTGATCTGATTTATGAGGTAAGAGGCCCCGCTGCCGAAATCGGAGATGGGGATTCTGGACGATAGG
>JBCCCJ010000195.1:0-7672 GCA_039033615.1 Bacteroidota bacterium | reverse complement strand
TGATCGCAAGATCATTCCCTCACAACCTTCTGACTCCACTCCTTGTAAACGACCCCATTTTCCCGCATCAACTCTATGGTCAGCACATAGATGCCAGGGGCTAAGCTTTCTATATCAAGCACCAATTCACGATCAGCTGTTCGATACTCTCCTGATAAAAGACTTCTTCCGGCCAGATCCACCAATTCTACCTGCGCGCGGAAGATGCCTGATGGTAGATTCCTAATCGTTAGGGTTCCATCGGTTGGGTTGGGGAATACACGGACATCGTTCGCAGCGGCATCCAGAACACTCAGCGGTTCTCCAGGGTCCTGAAATACGGCAATCGTCACGGTTTGGGTGTCGCCAGTGATGGTCAGGCTACCTGATCGATTCATGTCCACATTGTTGGGAGCAATCGTCACCGTGAGTGCTGCGTCCCCCGATCCGGAGGAAAGGTCGGCTGAGATCCAGTTGGCGTTGCTGGAGACGGTCCAGTTGACATTGCTGGAAACCATGATCGGTCGATTGTCGCCTTCTCCTCCAATGTACAACTGGCCGATATTGGCAGAGAGATAATTGATCAGGCTGTCAAATAAGTAGGAGGGACCTGTGTTCAGCTCGGTCGCATGTGGTTGGACTGGGACGGTCGATGAAAATTCAGAAGCGCCAATCGCTCGATTGGGGATGGACGCAGGTCGCGATGCTTGCATCAAATCGAGCAGGATATCCTGATCATAGTCCATGCCTGGATACAGCGGAATTGCGGGATAGCCAGCACTCGCTGAAGCAAGGACAGCGCTATTGGAATCTGGCTGATAAAAGCCCTCGGCATTCAGATTCAGCTGCGGGTCAGTGGCGGAAAGTCCCGTTGGTGGCTGCCCAATGCCTAAGGTGCCGAATGCATAATTGTTGAGCCAGGTCTCAGTTCCCGTGTCATCCTGAAATAATTTATCCACCGGGCTGGTAAACACGTTATTCGCAATGGTGACATGGGTGGGTGGATTGCTGCCGGGACCGCCCAACCGTACTTCTTCAGAATGGAGGACCGTGTTGTGATAGATGTGAATATCACTCAAGGGATCAGCGGCATCGTTCATGAGGTAAATGACTCGTTTATCCAGGTCTTCGAAGTAGTTGTTGAAAATGAAATGCTGAGATCCTTCCCGGATTCGAACTCCGCCCATTCCATTCAGAAAAAAGTTGCCATACACGATGCCTTCATCCCCATGCCTGAGGACCAGCTCAGCTACCGGGTTGTTTTCAAAGGTGTTGTAGCGATATACATTTTGTCGGGACTTATGCGAGATGATTTCCCCATCTCCGTTGCATCGGGTGAAATAGCAATATTCTACCAGCGTACGACTATCCAAATCGCCTTGTGAACTGACGCCAATTCGGATGGGTTCAATCCCCTCGTCCAGACCGATCCCTTCGAAGTTTTTGAAGGAACAATGCTGAATTTTATGATAGCCAGGTTCGTCATCTACCAAGATGGAGAGGATGTTTTGATCGTCTAAGTTGAGGCGGTTTTCGAAGTTGCAATGGCGGATGGTCGTCCTTCTGGATTCCTCATACACCCGGAGGTATTTGAAGCTGGTATAATTCTGAATGTTGACATGGGTAATCAAAATATCGCTTCCATATACTCTGATGACATCTAAATTCCCGATATATCCGCCAATGTATTGAAAGCCGGAAAAGGTAATGTCATCTCCATTGATGACCGTCCTGGATACTCCGTTGAACAACACCGTCCCGGATGCTTCTGCGGTTACAATTAGGCCGTCTTGATTGATGTCCATCCGAACACTGGTGTACACACCCGATTTCCATACGATGGTATCACCTGGACTGGCCTGCCCCTGAGCGGTGCCGAACTCTATCCCGGAGGAGACTTCATAGCGGGTTTGGGAAAAAAGCAGGCCATGAAGGAGTAGCAAAGAACATAGCAGAAGCAGTCTCATAGGAGTGGTTGGTAAAGAAGGTAACAAAAAGTCATTTCAAGCCTTGATTTCGGGCTTAGACATCTCCCCTTGGCTATGAGAAAGGGAGAGCTAGTGAGCTTTGCCTCGAAAAAATAATAGGGGAGCCACGAACTTGTGGAGAGCGCCTGTCGAACCATCCGAGTTGACACGAAATCTGGACTGGCGAGAGGGAAATTCGGCTCCTTCGGCTCAGTACAGGTTCGTGGCTCCATAAACGGATCTTTTCAAATGTCTGTAAATCAGTCCTCTACAATAAATAGACTGGTGTACTTTTCCATAAGAAAAAGATGCACCAGCCATGTTGATCTCCATTAGAGAGCTACCATTTGATCAACTTGATGATCTCTGGCTCCTCATTACCTTCGATTTTCACCAGATACAGACCTCCTGGAAGCGCGCTGATATCCAGTATCAATTCCCCATCAATCTCCGTCTGGATCACCTTTTTCCCTGAGGTGTCAAACACTGATAGACTATGGTATGCTTCCGGGGCTTTGATGGTCAGGTCAGATGTGGCAGGATTGGGGCCCAGAAGGAGTTCTGTAATCTCTTCCCCTTCCTCCTCTTCGCCTTCTTCTTCCTCTTGATACGTTCTCTCTCCGTCTCCAAATATTCTCAGCTCAGTCAGGCTGACCCATCCGCCGGTGTACACATTTGCGCCTGATACGGTAATCCTGACGTATCTGGCTTCCACCCCCTCTACCGAATTGATGATCGGCGCAGTAGCCGTACCTGGAATCGTGTTGTCTGATCTGTCTACGAGCGTGGTATAGGGTCCGGCTTCCACGAGCGCCCCTTCAATCGTGAATTGGTAGGCTCGGTCTTCGTAACTGCTCACTTCCGTCTGAGTGATCCTGATGTCTCCTTCCAGATCAACCGTAATGGACTGCGGATATTCGTTTACTGACCAACGGCTACTGATATTGTCATCCACCAGATTCTCTTCCACGTTGTTTCCATCGGGGGCCGCAGAGCCTTCTGCTGGTTGGCCCACTGCCCAGTTGAACTCGTCGGAAGGCCGAAGGACTTCTATCGTTTTGGAGTCGACAAAGCCGCCATCTACTGTTGTCACGCTGAGGGTCACCGCCCCTTCTGAAATCGCCGTCAATACGCCCGTTTCGCTTACGGTGGCAATGCTCGCCTCATCCGTTTCAAACACCAACTTCTGGTTGGTCGCGTCAGCAGGAGAGACCACTGCCTCAAAGGGAATGACCGCCCCCACCGCAATGGGTCCGGTTACCCTATCAAGGGCGACTCCGGTCACGTCCACGGGAATCTGAACCGTGATATTGGAACTCACTGAGGTGCGAGATACGCCTTCATTGTCCGTGGCCGTGGCGGTCAAGGTGTAGGCGCCTTCCGCGACATTCTCCCAGGTAAATGAATAGGGAGCGGTTGAATCTTGTCCAATCTTATTGTTCCCGCCTTCAAAAAACTCTACCAATGTGATGCTGCCATCGGCATCCTCTGCCTCAACGTTGATGGTGAGGTCAGTACCGGGTAAGATGTTGGTTCCATTGGCAGGATCGGTAATTCGAATAGAGGGAGAATAGTTTTGGGGGGAACCATCTGACTCAAACAGTTCATCAAAATAGATGGTTGCTTCTCCATTGTCCTGTAGGTAAGCCCCTGCCTTCCAGTAGCTCGGAAAGGTCCAGAAAGAAACATCCATGTTCACCTTTTCTTCCCCTTCAAAATCAATGATCATGTTGCCATCGACCAAGCGAATATCACAGGTAAAATATCCACCCGGGTCTTCGCCAAGATCTACATGCATGGTGTTGGACCCTCCGTCATCTGTTTTGATGGCCGCCCAGATGTGATTCAGGGGCCATTTCGCATTGTGCTTATAAATTCTCAGTAAGGGTTTGTTCGGTCCATCGCCTGCATTTGCATCGTCGTGAATCTGCAAGACAGTCACCTGATCACAGGTCTGCTCTACGACGTCAAGCCGTCCATGCAACGAGCGATTCTGGTCATTGAGGTTCCAATTTGTTTCATTTCGGAGTTCGGTTCGTCGACTATCTCCAGATTGATTGAATAGGATTTTGTCCCCATCTGCGACCATGAAATAGGTCGGGTGAGTATAGCCATTGTTCAGGGTCGACTTCTGCGCTAGGGTAGAACTGGTGGGTGCCTGGAGCTTGCATTCGGCAAGAAAAGGTTGAAATCTGGGGATGTCAGATGGGGCAGGATAAGCCGATGGGGGAGCGGGCTCAAAGTGTTTCACATCCAGCGCAAAGAAAGACACCTGCGCATACTCGCCCGGATCTCCGGCATTGTTCTGATTGTAGTTCCCAGCTTTGAAGTACATCCAATCATCAGCAAAGCCGCTATCTGTCATGTCTACCTCTTGCACCACATCCTCCTTACCATCTCTCATGATGGTTACCGTCAGCAGATTTCCAATGGCCTTGATCTCGTAGCTAAATTGTTCTCCCAAAACCACGCCATCTTCCGGGTCCGGTGCATTATCACTTCTGCTCCCGATCATCTCGTACCACTGCTCAGAGCCTGTCGTAGGTTCATGAGCGAAATAAATAGAGCCCTTGGTGTTCCCGGGTAATTTGCGATAATAGATCCGACAAGGTTCATCATCAGAGGCATGAATTTGTCCGACAATGGTACGACCTACTTTAAAACTCGCATCAGAGGTTTCAGATACATGATCTACGGCCACGGTTGCCGTCAGGATGCCATCCACACCCGCAGCAGCTTGTTGATTCTCCAGGGTAGAAGAGGAGAATACCCAGTTGTTTTTATTGATTCCCTGCGTCCCGATGCTGTTGTCTCCACAACGCATCATCTCTCTGAGCTCATTCCTTGGATAGGTACTCCCCCCGGTCAAGCCGTCATTGGGACACCAAAATACCATGGCCCCAGTGATGGAGTCGGTGTAGAATTCCCCTTCTACAACATAGCCATTTGACAGCAGGCTCTCATCCTTTTCTTGTTGATTGGGTCGGGTGAGTTTCCAACAGGATAGGTTGAAGTTTCCCCCAGGCGGAAGGTTTGGGTCCAACTCTTGCGCCGTAGCAGGACTGACCAATGCCGTACACAACAACAGCAACAGCAGGCCTTTGGAAGCAGGGGAAAAAGAACCGTTAATTTTTCTCAACCCCAGAAAGTAACAGATAACGTTCATGCTTGAAATGCTTAAAAGAAAGGGTGGGAAAACACCGAAGTCACGAATGAAAAAATGGCCAATTAATCAGGAAAGTCATTTCGATCCTTGATGTTGGGTTTCAATATTCCCCTTTGATATGGCACAGGGGAAGCAGCCACGAATTTCCGAATGAGTACGAAAAATGGAATTGTGATTCACAATTCGCGGAATTCGCCAAGGGAAAAAACCAAACTCGTGGCGCAGCGAATTTCCACGAATAAGGACTGGTGAAAAGACAATTTGGATACTTCGACCTTGCGCAGTACAGGTTCGTGGCTAGTAATCACTTTTTTATAAATATCTAACAATCAATTGCATATAAGAAGTTGTCATACATAAAAGGGTGGGATGAAGGGCCATCCTCGCACATTTGAAAATGATCAGCCAAGTTGTGTGTTACCCTTTTACCAGGGAGAAGAAGTCTTCCATCGGAAGGTGGAAGACTTCTTTTGTATAGCTCTTACCCATTTCCCTAGTACCCAGGATTCTGGGTCAGATTGGGGTTATTTGTGATTTCCAATGGGGGAATTGGCAATAAGTAATCTCTGGATGGGTCAAAGTTTTGGGTACCCTGAAGTTCGGTTTCAAAGCCATTTGGCCCAAACACCTCCCCTCCCAATCGTCTTCGGACGATGTCGTACCATCTTTTATGCTCAAAGGCTAACTCTATTCTTCTTTCCTCCAGGACATCTTCTACCGTAACGTTCGAAAGGTTTGCGGGTACTTCGCTGGTAGGACCTGTTCCATCCCCATTTCTGGCTCTTTCCCTCAGCATATTCACATACATAGTAGCTTCTCCCGTATTCCCCAACTCCGCAGCGGCTTCGGCAGCAATCAGCAGTACCTCCGCATACCGCATCAATTGGTAATTGGAGTGAGAATCTCGTCCGCTGGTATTTGCTTGGGGTAAATCCCCGGCCATGGCCGTGTATTTGGAAATATGTGGGCGATTGGCGTTTCTGCCGTCTAGGCTGGAAAACTCGGTATAGGAAAGCACATTGCCATTGTTGTCCACCGCTTCATCATCCATACTCACCTGCTTGCGATAGTCTCCCTCCTCCCAGGTATCATATACTGCCTGGGCTGGTACCATCACAGACCATCCGCCGGAAGGATAATAGGTTGCCTGACCATAAAAACCGGTAAAGGCCGCCAGATAGTCCCTGGACTCATCGTCCACATTGGTCCCAACAAAGTCGATGACAAAAATTGGCTCCACCGAAAAATCGGTGTTCTCTGCATGAAAGATGTTCCGATAATCGGGCTCTAGTGCCAGGTCGTATATCCCTGCCTTGTTGATGACATCGGTAGCTTCATTGTATGCCTGCTGATATTCCCCTCTGGTGAGATATACACTGGCAAGGAATGAACTGGCAGCGGCCTTACCGGGAAGCGAACGATCGTTTCGGGAGTCTGGCAACCACTCTTTGGCATATTCAAAATCCGCAATGATGTTGGCATAGACGGTTTCCACCGGTGTTCTGGCTGCCTCGGAAGCTTCGATCGTCGTCGTCATCTCGTCCAGATAGGGAATGTCTCCGAATAGCCTGACCAAATGGTAATAGGCAAACCCCCTGATAAATCGTGCTCTCGCAGTGACCTCTTCCTTCACGCCGGGAGCTTGTTCTTCCAGAACTTCTATCTCTCGAAGGGTCTCGTTAGCCCCCCGTACCATCTGATACAGGCGGGGCCAGAAGCTTCTTTCAGGATTCGAAGGATTTAAAATCAAGGGATTGCTCGCTGAAACGGTGAATTGATCATGCTCTACTCTTTCAGCTGCAGTAGTAGGGTTGCCGATATCCACCATATCTGAACGCAGCATCAAGGTTAAGCCCAATCCTCTGGACAAAAATGCTCTAGCGGACAAATGACCATATGCACCCGCAATTGTAGTCTCGATTGTTTCTACATCGAGGCTCCGCTCATCTGGCTCCAATTGGCTCAGTGGATTTTCTTCCAAACTAGAGCATCCAAAGATGGATAGGCCTAGCGTCAACGCGAAAAAATATTTATACATCTTCATAGTAATAATTCCTTGTTGAGTTAGAATTTCAAGCTAATACCAACAGTCATGGACCTTAGGTTAGGATAATTGCCAAAGTCGTGTCCTTGGATCACATTGTCATCGCCTCTGCTTTCTCCCCCACTTCCAAAGTAGCTGACCTCTGGATCTAAGCCAGAATAATTCGTGAAGGTGAGTAAGTTCTGCGCACTGACAGCGATCCTGGCTGATGCGAATCCAATTTTTTCCATCAGACTCAACGGCAAATTGTACCCCAAGGCTACATTTTTAAGTCTCACATAACTTCCATCTTCTACAAAACGAGAAGAGCGCTCCCGTCCTCTGATGGCTGCTCGGGGGATATCGGTATTGGTATTTTCAGGCGTCCATGCATTCAGGAGATCTGTTAAGCCATTGCTGTCTCCATTGTACAATTGAACCGCGGTCAGGTTATAGATTTCGCCCCCTACAGCTCCTTGGAAAAAGATGTTTACATCAAAGCTTTTGTACGTGAAGGTGTTGGAAACCCCAAAGGTG
>JBCCCJ010000194.1:0-7687 GCA_039033615.1 Bacteroidota bacterium | reverse complement strand
GATGGGCATTGTTATTTTTGCCATGGGTAGCACTGCCGCCATTGCTGGTTGGAAAATCCGCACGGGGGCTCCAGATGCAACCATGGGGCCGTCATTGATGCCGAGTTCAGTGGAGAAGGTTCTTCCCTCCCTAAGATTCTGAACGCCTTGCAAATCGAACGCCCCGGACAAGATCCGTTGGTGTTGGAAGTACAACAACACCTGGGTGAAAACCGGGTGCGAGCCATTGCGATGGACTCTACTGATGGTATTGAGCGTGGTATGCCTGTCATGGACACTGGCAAAACCATTACCGTACCAGTAGGAGATTCCATTCGTGGACGTCTTTTCAATGTAAATGGAACGCCAATCGACGGTTTGGGAGATCCCGCCGCTGAAGATGGCGATTATTCCATCCACGGTTCTGCACCTAAGTTTGAAGACCTTTCCGTAGAGCCAGAAGTGCTCACCACAGGTATCAAAGTGATTGATCTCTTGGCTCCTTACCTCAAAGGAGGAAAGATTGGTCTGTTCGGCGGTGCGGGAGTAGGAAAAACCGTTTTGATTCAGGAGTTGATCAACAACATCGCCCTGGCACACGATGGTTTGTCTGTATTTGCCGGAGTCGGCGAGCGTACACGGGAAGGAAATGACATCCTTCGGGAGATGATCGAAGCTGGCGTAGTCAAATACGGCGAGGCTTTCGAAAAAGGCATGCACGCTGGTGGTTGGCCACTGGATGCAGTAGATAAAAAAGGACTTCGCGACTCCAAACTGACCATGGTATTTGGTCAGATGAACGAACCTCCAGGTGCCCGTGCTCGGGTGGCGTTGACTGGATTGACCGTAGCGGAATACTTCCGCGATGGCAACAAAACCGACGCCAAAGGCCGGGACGTTCTCTTCTTCATCGACAATATTTTCCGTTTCACCCAGGCCGGTTCTGAAGTATCCGCGCTCTTGGGACGGATGCCTTCTGCGGTAGGATACCAGCCTACCCTAGCTTCTGAAATGGGAGCCATGCAGGAACGAATCACCTCTACCAAGCGTGGTTCGATTACCTCTATCCAGGCGATTTACGTACCAGCGGATGATTATACCGATCCCGCTCCGGCTACGACTTTTGCCCACTTGGATGCAACCACTGAACTCTCTCGTTCTCTGGCTTCTTTGGGAATTTATCCCGCGGTGGATCCATTGTCTTCTACCTCTCGGATTCTTCAGCCAGACATCGTAGGCGACGAGCATTACAACTGTGCCCAGCGCGTGATTCAGATTCTGCAGAAGTACAAAGAATTGCAGGACATCATTGCCATCTTGGGAATGGACGAATTGTCTGACGACGATAAACTGGCAGTAGAGCGGGCCCGTAAGGTGCAGCGTTTCTTGTCGCAGCCATTCTTTGTAGCCGAGGCATTTACTGGCATGCAAGGACAGTTTGTTTCCATCGACGACAACATCAAAGGCTTCAACATGATTCTCGACGGGGAGTTGGATCACCTGCCTGAGCAGGCCTTCTACCTGAAAGGAAACATCGACATGGTCAAGGAAGCTGGTGAGAAGTTGTTGGCCGAAGCCTAAGATTTCCCGAAACTGATCCCGTATGAAAGAGTTTCAACTGGAAATTGTAACCCCTGACGCCAAGCTATTCGCTGGTGTAGTCAGCAGTGTAACCGTACCTGGCTCCAGAGGGAGCTTTCAGGTGCTGTACAATCACGCCGCGATCATTTCTACCCTCGGCAAAGGCAAGGTAAAACTCGTCAAAGCCAATGGGACAGATGTGAACTTCACCATGGAGGACGGTGTCATCGAAGTCCTCGATAACAAAGCGATAATTCTCCTGGAGAAAATTCTTGGGAATCTTCCTGAAGAACTCACTCAAAAGGACGAATAAACCATACTGTGTTTGTTTGTTGTAAGAAGGGCCAGCCTACTCAGGTTGGCTTCTTTTTTTGCGCTAAAAAAGGAGGCTAACTTGAAGGCAGAGGACTATCAATTCCGCGTACTGGAAAGGGATTCTTCAACTCTATCGGACAATTTTCCAAAGAAAAGAGCCTACCTCTACAAGAAGGTAGGCTCAATATGTGAGAAGACTTGGGGATCAATTCTATCCTCAATTCTGATGAACGTGCACATCCATTTGAGGAAACGGAATGTTGAGGCCTTCTTTGGCAAATTCTTCGTACACTTTTTTGTTCATGTCGAAAAAGACGCCCCAGTAATCTCCGGCTTCTACCCACGCCCGTACTGCGAAGTTGACCGAGCTATCCGCCAATTCAGAAACGGCCACAAATACCGCTGGATCTTTGAGAATCCGGCTATCCTCTGCACATAAGCGGCGAATGACCTGCTCGGCTTGATTGGCATCATCGCCATATCCGATCCCAACGGTCCAATCCACCCGTCTTCTGGCTTCGGTGGAAAAATTGGTCATGGCAGAAGTCGATAAGCCACCGTTGGGGATGATGATGGTTTTGTTGTCGGGGGTTTTTAAGATGGTATTGAAAATTTGAATTTCATTGACCGAACCGGTGAAGCCTTGGGCATTGATGACATCGCCCACTTTGAAGGGCTTGAATAACAGGATCATCACGCCACCCGCAAAATTCTGCAAGGTGCCGGAGAGGGCCATCCCAACGGCAAGGCCAACGGCACCCAAAAATTGCGATGAAAGAAGTCATCTCAATGCCCAACATGCCCAAAACACTGATGACCAACATGACTTTTAACAGGCCGTTGACTAAGCCTCGCAAGAAAGGCTTGAGCGAGGGGTCCAAGTCTCGCTTGTCCATGATGTTGCCGAAGGCCCTGGTGAGGGCTTTGACGACCCAGGATCCAATGATCCAGACGAGGATGGCACCGACCAATTTGGGGCCATAGGCTACCACGATTTGGGTGAGTTGATTGAGGATTTCAGTTGAGTTCATGACGCTAGGGGGTTTTGAATAGGTGAGAAAAAAGGAAGCGGAAGATTTATTAGGGGACGGGCAGAAATGATTTGATAACCTATTGAGGATGAAGGCAACTAGGGCGCGATGAGGGGCTTTTATGTTTGAATGGATCGCTACTGGACAGAACGAGCAAGACGAAAGCCTAAATAAGGTTTGACTAGCGTTGGGGTCCAATAAAAACGATTCGCCGCCCGACACTGCCTTGGACCGATATCTAAACTCCCCCCTCTGAATATGCGCATCGCTCCTTGGGTAGGCCCACTTGGTTGAACTTCAGGGGAGCTGGCATAATACTTTTGGCCATACCAGTCCCAACACCACTCCCATACATTGCCACTCATGTCATGGAGCCCCAGCTCATTGGGGTGATCCAGACTACCTACTGGCACCGTTTGCTCCCGATAGACGCCGACTTGGGCGTACTCTTTTTTGGCGTCTGGCGTCGCCCTGAAGTTCATCTGATCAGATCGGGCGACATCCTCTCCATTGCCAAAGCGCACCTTTTTGCCGCCCTGACGTGCCGCATATTCCCATTCCGCTTCGGTAGGTAACCGATACCCATCCGCATCCAGGTCAGCAGTTACGACCCATCTTAGGGTATCTTTCCGGCTGATATTGTTGGGATCCCTTTGCAGTTTGTCGATGGTGTAAACGGGCGTTAGCTGCTCCTCTGTACTTCGCCAGTTACAATACGCTATCGCATCGTACCAGCTGACATTCATGACTGGCCGCTGGTCCCGGCCTCAGCCCTCATCATCAGGCTTCTCCCGATTTGTCGCTTCACAAAAGCGGTTATACTCCGCAAAGGCTACCTCTGTGCGTCCGAGCTCAAAATCCCTGATCGTTACAGAATGAATGGGTTGTTCGTTACCGTATCCCTCTCCAAACTGGTCTCCCATCTGGAAAGTTCCCCCCTCGATCCGCCCCAGTTGAGAATAGGAAGAACCACTCAGGGGGAAAAGGATTCCCAGCAGGAGAGCAACTCGCCCCCTCGATGATAAGGAGTTGAACAATATGCGTAATGGTATGAATCGACTGGTTTTCATGAGACGTTTGGGAAAATAGATCGGTCCTCATTGGCTTGGTACGCTTGCCTAAAAATGATGCTCATCCAGTGGAGTAACCGGAGAAGAAAAATCTTCATCCGTGATGGCTTGCATGAAGTACAGGCGATTGGAAACCTGGCGCATGGCGACTTCTACGGAGGCATGGCCCTTGATCAATTGCCCAAAGGAACTCAGGTTGTATTTCAATTTGTTGGTGTGGGAACGATTGACGAGGTTGTCGCTATGGGCGATTTTGTTTCTCAGGGCAATGATTTTGTGGATGTCTTGCTCCCGTACCTTGACCAATTTGAAATGGCGGGTGAATTCCAGTACGGTTTTGAGCGAAGTATTGCCTCCAATGAAATCCTTTGGGGTCAAAGGCATGGTGGCATGTTGACTGCGGCGTTTGCCTCGAAATTCCTGCAAATCCCCCTTGGTGAGTTGCGCGTGTTCCAGAATGAGGTGGAGCAGGCCTCGCTCCAATTGATATAGCTTCCGGTAGACATCCTGATACACCGCACTTCGGTTGTAATCAGAGTAATGAACCACCCCCTGAATCACTTGATTTCGATAGACAAAGAGGACCTCGTATTTCCGAAACAGGTCAATGAACTGATCTTGGTAAATGGAATCGGACATTTGTACGATCTGCTCCGGCAATACCGCTTGACGACGAAATTCCTCTTTTTCTCGGTCGAAAAAATAGCAGGAGCGAGGGTCGTGGATATGCGGGAGATAATGGATGTTGCGGAGCCGACAAAACTCTTTGCATTCATCCAGGTATTCTTCATCGAAAAAGATGATGCCGCGAGTGAGAATTTGTTCGAAAAGGACCATAGAGAAACAGAAATTCGGGTGGGAGAAAAACAGTGTGAATGACCCTTAGGCAACGTTTGGGATAGAGAGTTTGTTAAAAAATAGCGTCCCTAACGTGGCCATAGCAGCAAGATAGCAAAGGTCAGGAAAATTCCTTCGGCGACTGGGCTTTTTGTGCTATCTTATATGTAGAATTCTATATGAGCCTAACCAATCTATTCGTTATGAAACCCGTGAATTACCTATTCCTAGCTACGCTGTTTGTGAGCCTCTTGGGGCTGAGTTCTTCTTGTACTTCCTCTTCTGGCATAGCCCAAGATCAGGCTAGCATGTTACAAAATGCCCAAGCCGGGGACATGGCCGAACTTCTGCGCCGTCAACCCAATTTGATGGTCGCAGGTTCTGGTGCAAACATCAGCCTTCAAGTGCGAGGCAAAAAATCTTTGACGGCCAGCAATGAACCCTTGATGGTGGTAGATGGCTATCGTCTCGGGGAAGGCTATCAAGCAGTGGCCCACCTCAATCCTGGGGAAGTAGCGCGCATTCGTATCATCACCGATCCCAATGAACTCATCAGTTACGGGATAGGTGCAGCCAATGGAGTGGTGGACATTCGGTTGAAATAAGCCTGCCAATCATTCGCTACCTCAATACCACCACGAAGTCAAATCAGCCCCTGCGGGTGCATTCTGCTTCACCCATTCCGACCATTTCGGGATGAACATCTGATGGTAGCGCAGGCGAGAAATGGCATTGGGCTGCTCAGGATCGCCGTTCCAGCAATGCTCGGCCCGATCGCCATAGGTGATTTCGCCCGTAAAGGCCGGATTGACCGTAGAGCGAAGATATTCTTCTGCCAGATAGACGGCATTGTTCAGGTAGTAATTGTCCATATCGCCGCAGTAAAGATTGATTTTGTGGGCCAACTTTGGGCCGAGCGTTTCCCAATCCCGTTGAAGGATGTACATCAGGTCATAGTTTTCCTTCCAGTAGGCGGCCACCTCTGGGTCAATTTCTCCGGTCTCGCGATCCCACACTCGTTGGGGATAGCCATCTGGTCCCATGGGCGAATAGGTCGCCTCCCAAATGTCCCATTGCTGTCCAGAGCGACCCTTGGTACCCAAGGCCAATTCCCGTAGGCCTATATCCCGCAAACTGGCGCTCACCTGCCCAATAGAATCTCGGTGGCCGGGACGAAGGACTTTTTTGAAATCTCCCTTGATGTAGTAGGCGTTTTCATCTTCGTACAAATTGACCAGACAATAGGCCCGAAAATCAATCGGATCAGGGCAAGCCGCATAGCAGGTATTGTACTCCTCTGGATATTTGACTTGAACCGCCAAGGCTTCCCAGCCCCCTGTCGAGCCGCCATACACAAATCTCGCCCATCCTTCGCCTATGCCTCGGAATTGTTCTTCGATATAGGGAATCAATTCGTAGGTGAGCGCATCTCCGTATGGTCCCTGACTTTCCGAATTGACCGCGTAGGAATCGTCATAGTAGGGCGTGGGGTGCTGAATCTCAATGGCAATGACCCGAGGGAAGTTCGGTCCGGTCCAATCTTGGTAGAAGCGATAGGCATATTCTTGCTGCAGGATGTTGTAGCCCTTGATGCCAAAGCGTTCGGAATAAACGGGTTCCAGATCTGGATCAGGAGGTGTGGTGCGCCAGCCATCAAAATCTTGCGGAAAATGCCCGTGCATGATGGCGAGGGGATAGCGGGCTTCTGGATGTTCATCAAAGCCCTCCGGGAGCAAAATATGGGCACCAAGGTACATGGGACGTCCCCAAAATTCTGTCAGCAGTTGGCTCTGAATCTTGATGTGCTTGATGTATTTGGTATCCGTTGGCTCTTCGATGGGGGGAATTTCCTGATTCAAGGTCAGCTTGATCCGCTGCTTGCTCCTTGGGTTAATCGTGAGTTGTTGAGGGCTAGAATACAGGTTGCCGGGTGCCCGATTCCATTGTTGCCCTTCTCCCCGATCCATGGGCAATTGCACGGTGTGCCCAGTCAATAAATGGAAGGTCTCGTAGCGATGCAACAAGGCTTGGACGTAGTACTCTCCTGCGGGGAGTTCCCGAAGTTGCTGGACCGGATAGCCATAAGCAGTCGCGTCGATCACCCGAAGCATACCGGGTTTCCAATCATGGACGTCGATGCCGAATACCTGTTGGCTTTGCGCATCGTCGCGAATGAGAAAGCGCGGCTCTTGTTCCTCATGGGTAGCAATCAGGAACAGTAAGCGGCCATCGAGGGCGGAGTCTGCTGCTGATTCCGGTAGGGAGATTTCGACCCGAAGGCCATCTACCGCTGGTTGACAGGCAGTCAGCAGCGAGAGCAGGATCAAGGTCCAGAAAAGCAAAGATTGGGTACGCATGGGAAGAAGCTTTGATCAAAAATAGAAACTCAAAGTAGCACAAGAAGCTCATTTACCCAAGCTGAGTGCAGGTCAAGGATGAGTAAATAAATACCCTCAGCCCATAAATTTGGACTGAGGGATAAGCAAAAGGGAAAAGCCGGTGAATACCTACCTATCAGGAAAGGCTCGCTAAAAAGCACTAGCGATTCAAAGGACGTCGAGAACTCATGCCATTGACTTCAATGACACAATCATACCTCCCGCTGTCCAGTTGACCGAGATCCAGGTCAACTTGGTGTCTGCCTGCGCTGGCAGTACGCGAATAAATGGTAGCAATCTTGACTCCGCGCTCATCTTCTATGCGAACTTCGATGGGGCTGATCTTCTGTAGGTCAAAGGCCACCGTAGCGCCGAACAGCATCGGATTGGGATACAATTGAGTGATATGACTGCCTTCTGGAATGATTTCGACTACCAAAGCCTCACTGTACCCCGCTTCCTCGCCTTGGTTGATTTGCTTCAACCGATAATAATT
>JBCCCJ010000193.1:0-7691 GCA_039033615.1 Bacteroidota bacterium | reverse complement strand
GTGGCGGCCCGAGAAGCAGCGGGGAGTTTGCATCCTTTTTTGGTGATTCAGTTTTTGGTGGTCAAACCCAATGAACATCAAATCCCTGATATTCAGCGTCTGGGGAAGGAATTGGGGGTAGATAAGGTGGTCCTGAAAACCGCGCAACTCTACGAGTTTGAACATGGGAATCCCCTGATGCCGGAACAGGATCGCTATCGTCGCTATCGCAAAGGCAAAGACGGTCGTTTTGAGATCAAAAATCCGCTAGAGAACCAATGTTGGAAGCTTTGGCAAGGAGCCGAAATCACCTGGGACGGACGGGTATTGCCTTGCTGTTTTGACAAAGACGCCCAGCACGAAATGGGACAAATCCCGGAAAGTAGCTTTCGAGATATCTGGCGGAGCGATGCCTATGAGCAATTCCGCCAGCAACTACTCAGAGGCCGCGCTGAAATCGACATCTGCCGCAACTGCTCCGAAGGGACGCAGGTGTGGGGATGAGTACAGGGACCAGATTTTCAGGGTTCAGGGTTCAGGGTTCAGGGTTCAAAAAAAGCTTGCTTCATTCCTTCGGAAAATCCAAATTTCTCTGTTCCCTGCTGAGCGAAGTGAAGTCCCGCTTAGCTGTTGAGAATCTTGGCTTTCTGGGCCAGGAATTCTTCTTCGGTGAGAATGCCTCTTTCTTTGAGGGAGGCGAGTTTTTCCAATTTGGTGATCACATCGTCTTCTTCGGGAGCGGAAGGGGAAGCAACAGGGACGTCTACGGGAACTACTGGCGATGCATGGGTTTGGCGCAAGAAGTCTTCAAAAAATTGAAAGACGCGCTTGGGCATTTGAGATTGATTCCAGGCCCCGATGGCGGTCGTCACTGCCAGTGGCCACAGCAGCAGCATACCAACCGTCCCTCCGGCGACCTTGTCCAACCAACGACCTTCCCCAATTTCTACGTTTAGGTTGTCTCCACTTTGTTCGACCACGACGTTCAAGGCCGTTGACATACCCGTGAGTTTGCGCCAACCTCCTTCTTGCTCGACCTGGACGAGGGTTCCGCCATTTTCAGTTTGGAGCATTTGGGTGCGGAAGTTTTCCTGACTCAACCATCCTTCAAAAGATTGGAGCAGCTGAGACATTTCGAGACCGGGAGCGGAGTAGGTACGACTTTGATTTGCCATGAGGGGAAGATTGGGATGAAAAATTTGTGTTTGAAATGAATGGTAAGATAGAGACCATAGCGAAAATATGAAAGTTGGATTTTCGATGCGGATGGCGAGGAGGCTAGAAAAGAGAGGGGTTGGAGAGCTACTTTGGACAACCACGAATTGTAGAGCTTACCCGAATGAGCTTGGGCTTGCCCTTTTTCGGGTGCTACATAAGTGTGTTGTTGGCTTCTCCCACCAAAAAGTGGAACATATAGGCTAGACTTACTTTTTTCCAACTTTATTGGACTAAATTACTAAAAATATTGGCCCAGATCTGATTTCTTTCGTATATTGAGCAGGCAAAGGCACTCATTATTAGTAAAGCTCTGAATTTCAACCTTAGGAAACATGCCTCGATTTGTTTTGCAAGATGAGGGGTTAGGGGGAAATCTGTTGATTTCTCTCAGTCTACCCCTTCCCACTGTTCCTATCACCCTTCAGGAACTCTTTCACCTGAGGGTTCAAGCAGAAGTAGCTGCCTACAATGAAGATCTTTGTGAAGTCTTTCAAAGTCTGGCTGCTCCCCTGAACGCCAAAAAATCAGAACGGGGGTTCCTGATTCCTTTTGGAGAACCCATTGATGAAGAACTCCAAGGCTACCTGACCCTGGCTGCTTTTCAGAAAGATCGGTTTCTGGTCTTTGTCGATGGAAAGGCCATCAAGCAATTGGATCAGATCGTCCCTTTGGATCCGAATAGCAAAGTTCGCTTTGTCCACCTTCAAGAACCCTGGCCCATGAGCAAGCCTTCCTCCCGGGTGGCCGATTTGTTTTCCTAACTTCACCCAGGATGGTTCTTTATTCGCCAGGATGACTTCTCTCCCTTGGTTTGCCCCTATTTTTTGAAGCGGGATGGGGAGGATTGTATCGGGCAAACGCTGTTGCAGCTCAGTCATAGTACCGGCTTTTTTGTATGTTGGAAAAAGATTTTCGCTTGACTAATTCTTCTTTCATGACTGCGCTATCGCTTATTTTTCAACGTTCTTGGGGACTTTGGCTCCTCATTGTTTGGTTCATTGTTGGGACAGGATGTCAATCTGGGAGTCCCGGATTGGTGGAAATGCCTGCTTCCCAGCAGGACGAAACGGGAGCCCGGATTGTTCTGGTTGGCAACAACTTAGGTTCCCGCATGATGAATTTTGGCCATTTTGAGACCGAACTTCATATGCGGTATCCCGACAGCCTGCTGTTCATCCGCAACATGTGTGATGGTGGAAATACGCCCGGATTTCGTCCTCATTCAGGGAGAAATGAACCCTGGGCATTTCCAGGAGCAGAAAACTTTCAATCTGAGCTGGCGCACCCTTCCGGCAGTATTGGCCATTTGGAAACCGAAGACGAATGGCTCACCCGACTGCGGGCAGACATGATTTTGGCCTTCTTTGGCTACAATGAATCATTTGAGGGCGCCGCTGGTTTGCCCATTTTCCAAGCGGAACTGGAAGCCTTTATCGATCATACCCTTGCTCAATCCTACAATGGAACTTCTGCGCCACAACTGGTCCTGGTTTCTCCCATCGCCTTTGAAGATCTCTCAGCAATGCAAGATCTGCCCGATGGTAAGCAGGAGAATGAGCGCCTCGCCTTGTACACCCAAACCATGGCCGAGGTCGCCAAGCGAAAAGGCATTCCTCTTGTGAATGCTTTTGAACCCAGCCAGCAATGGTATCAACAATCTTCAGAACCGCTGACCCAAGATGGATTTCAGTTGACAGATCAGGGCTATGAGAAATTGGCAATCTTGTTGGCCGATCAGGTGTTTGGCAAAAAAGCCCGCAAGGCGGCTTCCCATCAAGCCATGATTCATGAGGCAGTTCAGGAGAAAAACTGGTTTTGGCACAATGACTACAAAATCCCCAACGGCGTGCACGTATTTGGCCGACGGTACGATCCTTTTGGGCCAGACAATTATCCTGCTGAGCTAGAGAAAATTCGCAAGATGACTGCGCTCAGAGATCAAGCCATTTGGGCAGCCAATCAGGGCCAGGAGATGGATCTTGCCGCGGCAGATGCCCAAACCGGGGAACTCCCCGCCGTCAAAACCAATTACACCCCC
This sequence comes from Bacteroidota bacterium, assembly GCA_039033615.1. Taxonomy (GTDB): domain Bacteria; phylum Bacteroidota; class Bacteroidia; order J057; family J057; genus JBCCCJ01. The sequence goes on along the minus strand of JBCCCJ010000193.1, from coordinate 4,456 downwards.
AGCACGAAAAACGGCACCACTGAATATTTGTATGGAGAGGAAGCCCTCGCTTCTCTCAACATGGCTCCAGGTTACGAAATCACCTTATTCGCCAGTGAAAAGGAATTCCCTGACCTGGCCAATCCGGTCCAAATGTCCTTTGACAACCAGGGACGCTTGTGGGTAGCCACCATGCCCACCTATCCGCACTATCGGCCAGGCGATCCCAGACCCAACGACAAATTGCTGATCCTGGAAGACACGGACGGAGATTACAAAGCCGACAAACAAACTGTCTTTGCAGATTATTTGCATTTGCCTACTGGTTTTGAGTTCGCGCCAGAAGGCGTCTATGTGGCCCAAGGCACCAATTTGGTTCTCCTCAAAGATACCGACGGGGACGATCGCGCAGATGAAAAAGAAATCCTGCTCAGTGGATTCGATGACCATGACACCCACCACGTCATCAGTGCCTTTTGCGCCGATCCTTCGGGAGCGATGTACATGGGAGAGGGAGTCTTTTTGCATACCAATGTCGAAACTCCCTACGGCCCGGTTCGGGCTACCAATGGTGGCTTTATGCGCTATAATCCGCAGCGTCGCCACTTGGAACGGACCGCTCAGATTCCCATTCCGAATCCCTGGGGGATTGCCTTCGATCGCTGGGGACAAAACTTTTTTGCGGAAACCTCTGGCCCTCGGGTCAATTGGATGATGCCCAGCACCCTGCTTCCGCGCTATGGCGTCAGCAACCCGAAAAGTCGCAACTTGATCGAGAAGGATCACATGGTCCGCCCCACTTCTGGTCTGGAGTTTGTTTCTAGTCGCCACTTCCCAGATGAAGTGCAAGGTGACCTCTTGGTCAACAATGACATTGGTTTTCTCGGGATGAAACAACACCAGATGGTGGATGATGGTACGGGCTATCACAGCCAACACCGCCATGATTTGGTCCAGGGAGATGACAAAAACTTCCGTCCGGTGGACATGGAATTTGCCCCAGATGGTTCTCTCTACCTAGTGGATTGGCACAATGTCTTGATCGGCCACATGCAACACAACGCCAGAGATCCGCTTCGTGATCACGTTCACGGTCGAATCTTTCGGATTACCTATCCCAGTCGCCCCCTGGTTGAGCCTGCCGAAGTTGCCGGGGCCAGCGTCGAGACCTTATTCGACAACCTCACCTTGCCAGAATACCGGACCCGCTATCGCTCCCGGCGGGAATTGCGGGGCAGAGATCAGGCTGAGGTGTTGGCAGCACTCAAAAGCTGGGTGGCCAATCTGGATTCCAGCGATCCTAACTATGAACACCGGTTGGTAGAAGGCCTCTGGGTGAGTTGGGGCATGAATCAGGTAGATCAAGATTTGCTTCGGAAGGTGTTGAAAGCAGAAGACTACCGAGCCCGGACTGCTGCCGTGCGGGTGCTGCGCTTCATGGGGCATCAATTTGCTGATCGCCAGGATTTGTTTGAGCAAGCTGCTGCGGATGAGCATGGACGAGTCCGCTTAGAAACCATCGTAGCTGCCAGTTGGTTGGAAAAAGCAGAAGGCCTCGCAATTCTGGAAGTTGCAGCTCAACATGACTTAGACGATTGGATGCTTGACAGCTACGAAGCGGCATTTGCCCACCTCAATGGACGTTCTCGCCAGGAAAGTCGGGAATTGGCCATTGACACCAAATTGGAAGGAGAAGCCAGGGAATTGTTCATCAAAGGAAAAGAAATCTACAGCCGAGATGGCCATTGTCAAACCTGTCATCAACCAGATGGAGAAGGCTTGAGCGCCTCCGGTTTCCCTCCTCTGGCCGGCACCCGCTGGGTCTTGGAAGACGAAGAACGCCTGATCAAGTTGACCCTCAAAGGCTTGTATGGTCCCATCATGGTCAAAGGCAAGGAGTACCCGGGACAAGTACCGATGACCGCTTTCGAGGGCTTGCTGGATGACGAAGATGTTGCGGCGGTCCTCACCTTTGTGCGGAATTCCTTTGGCAACGAGGCCTCTGCGATTTCTCCGGCGCAAGTTGAGGCTGTCCGGGAAGCAGTGAAAGAAAAGTCGGGCTTTTATACCCCGGAAGAACTGCTGAAGGAGCATCCTCATACCCTCTGATTTCGTATCAACCGTATGAAAGCAATCATTTTTGACGGAGTTTGTACCCTATGCAATGCATCGGTGGACTTCCTGATGCGCAAGGACAAGCAAGGGGTATTCAAATTCGCCTCCAATCAATCAGCTGCCGGCCAAGAATTGCTTGCTGGAGAAGCAGAGGGACAAGGAGAAGTGAATACCATCTTTTTCTATGACGAAGGACAGTTGTACCGTCGATCCACGGCCGTACTGCGCTTGAGTCGCTATCTCGGATTTCCCTGGAAACTGGGCTATGGCCTACTCATTGTGCCCCGTCCGCTCCGTGATTGGATCTACAATTGGATCGCTCGCAACCGCTACAAATGGTTTGGCAAAAAGGATACCTGCCGAATGCCTAGTCCGGAGGAAAGGGAGCGATTTCTATAGACATTTCTTACCCATAAGATTGGGAGAAGAGAAGGATAATTGGGTATGATTTTTAGCAAAACTAACATTTGTTGCATTTTTCCCCAAAAATGCTCACCTTGTGCGTATCTATCATTTCATTCTCTCCCTATGGCACGCACCATTCAACATGAAATCATCATCAACGCCCCTGTCGAACAAGTCTGGGCCGCAATCACCCAACCAGTGTGGACCAAACAATATATGTTTGGGTGTGAAACCGTTTCAGATTGGCAGGTAGGCAGCGAGCTCTTGTGGCGGGGGGAGATGGAAGGGCAGCCCATGGTATTTGTCAAAGGTCACATCACCGGATTGGAGGAGAACCAGACCTTTGGCTTCACGACCTTTGATCCCAATTCAGATACCGAAGATGCTCCAGAAAACTACCTGGAGGTTATGTACCGACTCAGCCAGCGTAATGGCCAAACCCGACTCACAGTCACCCAAGGGGACTATGATCTCGTAGCCGATGGCGACAAACGTTACCAGGAAACCCAGGAAGGCGGAGGCTGGGGAGGGGTATTGGAGAAAATCAAGGAATTGCTGGAAGCGTAGGATTTGGGTCTGGCACCAACAGCCATGACCCCTTATCGCTGGAAAATCCTCGGTTAACGCTTCTCTCAGCGGGTTTCTCCAATTGGCTCGATCAGGTCCCACAAATTGCCGTACAAATCCTCGAATACAGCGACAGTCCCATAGGGCTCTTCCTTGGGTTCTCGCACGAAGGTGATGCCTTTCGCTCGATAGGCTTCGTAGTCCCGCCAGAAATCGTCGGTCCAGAGAAACAAAAAGACTCTCCCGCCAGCTTGATTTCCGATGCGGGTTGCCTGCCCTTCATTGGCAGCTCTCGCCAACAGCAAGCAGGTTCCTTCCGTTCCTGGAGGTGCCACGACCACCCAGCGTTTGGTTTCACTCAGTTGGGTGTCTTCGATGAGTTGAAAACCTAATTGTTCGGTGTAAAAAGCGATGGCCTCATCATATTCTCTGACCACCAAGGCGATGCGTGCTAAACGTTGATTCATATTCAAATAACAATTGGGAACAACCTGTACAATCAGTCAAAAACCCGCTACATCCGTTTTCCGCGCCGACTGAACAGCCCCAACAAGGCCTGGATGTAGGAATCCTTCGTATTGATGCTCAGGAAATCCGCCCCTGAACGCAAGAAGCGCTGCCGAGTTTGTTGCAAGTTCTCCTTATACCAGGTTCCATACGCCATGCGCGTATCCTTAGATGCCGTATCAATCCAGGCCGTTTCTCCCGTTTCGGCATCGCGGACCCGAGCCAGGCCTACATTTGGCAATTCTACCTCATGATCGTCATAGATGTGAAGGCCGATCACGTCATGCCGCCGTTTGGCAATGCTCAAGGCATCCTGGTAATCCGGGCCTTGATGCATAAAATCTGAGAGGATGAATACGATCGCTCGCTTGGTGAGCATATTCGTGAGGTAGCGCAAGGCCCCCGCCAAATCCGTCCCTTTCCCTTTGGTCTCCGGCTCAATCAACTCCCGAATCAGACGCAGGATGTGATTCTTCCCTTTTTTGGGCGGAATGAAGCGCTCAATCTCGTCCGTAAACAGTATCATCCCCACCTTGTCGTTGTTGTTGATCGCGGAAAAAGAGAGGACCGCACTCATCTCCGTCATGATGTCGTGCTTGGTTTTCGCCTCCTGCTCCCGGTTGACCTGAGTCCCAAAGTGCGTAGAGCCGCTCACATCCACCAACAGAAACACCGTCAATTCCCGCTCCTCTTCAAAGACCTTGATGTAGGGATCCTCCATTCGGGCGGTGACATTCCAGTCAATGTTGCGGACGTCGTCCCCATATTGATAGGCCCGCACCTCACTGAAAGACATGCCCCGCCCCTTGAAAGCCGAGTGATAGCGCCCCGGAAATACCGGGGTGGACGCGGCGCGCGGCGTGGGTGCGGGTTTGGGGACTGT
>JBCCCJ010000192.1:0-7713 GCA_039033615.1 Bacteroidota bacterium | reverse complement strand
GGCTGATGCTGGTGAAAAGAATGCGTAGCAACATATTCATGAATCATTGAGCGGTACCAAATACGACGAAATAGAAGGCAGAGTTCACTCCCTGGCCGTTTTCTGCAATGTTGATTTCAATTTGATTGGTTTGGCCAGAAACCGGAGAAGCCGAAATGATTTCCGAGTCTATAGAACTGGAAAAAGAGGTGGCAAGGATCACCGGATCTCCTACCCAACTCTTATTGAGGGTGATGGTATAGGTGCCAGTGGCGGGCGTCGCAACCGAAACAATCCCAAAATCAGTGCTGATGCTTCCAGTGAAAGTGATGTAGCCATAGGCCAGTGGCAAGCCGTTCGCATAGACCTGTCCGGTTGCCGGAGTCGTGGAGGCAGTTAAGGTTTCTTCTACGGTGACACTGGTGAATTCCGCTGATCCATCGGCATTGATGGCGCCTAGAATCCCACTCTGATCTTGAAACTCGATGAATTGTCCGGTAAAGTTCGCTCCGGCTTCCAGTTCCAGAATATCCTGCACGCCTGAGGTGCCGGTATGTTCCAGGTGGACCACATTTTGGTTATCGTCCTCAATGTGGAGCGGAAAACCAGGATCGGCAACCCCGATCCCGACATTGCCTCCATTGTTGTAGGTAATATCAGTGCCTACGGTTGTCCAGGGAGAATCTCCCGCCAATCCTGAAAGATCAACCGTTCCTCCTCCCTGATTCAGCTCCAAATCGGTCCCATTCAAACTCAAACTTTGTAATTCATTGGCTGGATCAGCATCGGCATCATCCACTGCGTCTGGAGCGGAAACCCAATTGGTGCCGTCATACTTCAGTACATCATTTACCACGGCCGCACCGATGGAAACATCCGTGAGCTGCGAAATCTGCATAGCAGTAGCTACTTTTGAATAGGGGACCGTCTCCAATTGAGTCGTGCCCATATCCGTTCCATCTACCTGGACGTTGAGAAAATGATCATTTCCGCCCCAATCTAGGGTAGAGAAATCCCCCGAAATGGAGGTGCCCTTTCCGATCACCACAGAGAACAATGCATAGTTGTTGGTGGTAACTGCATGGGATTCGCTGTACACGGTGGTACCCCCAGCAGCAGCTTCCTGAATGGCAAAAATGACAGTGATGTCTTCATTGGCCATCAATTGGCCTTGCGCATTTCTGGCCACCGCTTGATAGCTGATGCCCTGCGCGTGTAGGAGAGACGAGCCGATCATAAGGAAACCTGCCACAATTAGTAAAAGCGTTTTTTTCATTGGTTTTGGGTTGTTAAGTGAAAAATCCCAATCAGGACGATGGAGAAATAAATAATCCACGTTGACTTTTTCCGCAAATGGGGGAGTCTTTTTGAAAAGTCATTCCCAAAATGAGAACAGAATTCTCAATCTGGTAAAGTTGGAAGCAGGGGGTGGATGGTAATGTGCTGATAAAGAGCAGTTTGTGATTTTATTTTTGCTTGGCCCACGCTTTGCCAATGAGAGAATGTATTACGGAACGAATGACCCACATAATGAAACATTCTCTCTTTATCCTCCTGAGCATTTCCCTGCTGGCCTTTGGTTGTAACCAGGGAAAAATAGACAAGATGAGCAGCGCCAATCAGCAACTACAAGCTGAGGTTCAATTACAAGATTCTCTGTTGAATGACTTCATGGGAGCATTCAACGAGTTTGAGAACAACTTGGATTTGATCAAAGAAAAGGAAGGGATGATTACGCTAGAATCTGCTGGCGCAGAGATGCGGAAACCAGGAAAAGAAGAAGTCATCAATGATTTGGAAGCCATCGACGAATTGATGGAACGGAATCGCCAACTCATTGCAGAACTGAATGAGCGAGTAGAATCTGCTGAAGGGGAGAAAAATCAATTTCGCCGCATGGTGAATCGCCTGAACAAGCAAATGAAAGAAAGAGATGCGGAAATCGGCGGGTTGAAAGAAGAGTTGGTCGCCTTGAATTACGAAGTAGAGTTGCTCAATCGGAAAGCGGATACGCTGAACCTTGCCAACGCTCAATTGAAAGAGATTCGCTTGGCGCAAACCAGCCGCTTGGAGCAACAGCGAGGGGAATTGGACAACCTCCAAGGACAACTGAACGAGCAAGAAGAGGTCATGAACACGGCCTTTGTCTTGGCAGCCTCCGCAAAAGAATTGAAGGATAAAAACATCCTGACCAAAGAAGGGGGATTCTTAGGGATTGGTGCAACGAAAAAGCTGAATGAGGACTTCGACGCCTCCGCTTTTGAAAGCATCAACATCCAAGAAACCTACCGAATTCCAGTCGAGAGCAAGCGAGCCAAACTCCTGACCCAACATCCAGAAGACTCTTATGTCTTCAACGAAGAAGGGAACAAGCTCGAAAGCCTCGAAATTACCGACCCTGAAAGATTCTGGAAACATTCCAAATATCTTGTAGTAGTGCTGAATTAATGGGGAATCATGGGGGCGGGACGTCTCGTTCTGCTCCCTTTATCTTGAACACGTACAGCAAATTACATAAAGAAGTATCGTATTTGCCTAATGGGGGCCCGATCCTGGGGAGGACGGGCCTTTTTCTATTGCCGTTCGATGAGTAATTTCGCCATAAGATTCATCCTTTAGGGAAGTACCATTATGAAGATCATCATTGCTGGAGCCGGAGAAGTAGGTTTTCATGTTGCCAAAATGCTTTCTCATGAAGACCACGACATCGTTTTGATAGATAAGCAAGAAGAGCGACTGAATCATGCAGACTCTCACATCGACGTGGGAGTCCTCAAGGGGAATGCCGTTTCCCTTCGCATGCTAGAAGAAGCTGGGATCAGAGAAGCAGACCTACTCATTGCCGCTACCAGTTCCGAAGAAACCAACATCACGACCGCCATCATTGGAAAGCATTTGGGGGCCAAACGGACGATCATTCGGATCAGCAATCCCGAATTCCAAGATGAGCATGAGAGCATCGACCTGAAAAATATGGGGATAGATGCGATGGTGTTTCCAGAAGATTTGGCGGCGAAGGAGATCCATCGACTGATCAAGTTTTCTGCTTTGACGGACTCCTTCGAATTTGGTGGAGGAAAACTAACCCTCACCGGGATTGTGATCAATGAGGAAGCTCCTTTGGAAGGGTTGAACTTGATCAAAGCCGTGCAGGAGTATCCTGATCTCCCCTTCACCCTGGTGGCGATTCAACGGAAAGGTAAAACGATCATCCCCCGCGGAACGACCGAATTTCGGCGCGATGATCACGCTTATTTCATCAGTCCTCCGTCTGGCATCAAACCCCTGATGGAGTTGGCGGGCCAGGAAGAGTACACCATCAAGAATATCATGTTGCTGGGGGGAAGCTTGATTGGTCGGGAATTTGCCAAGCTCGTCCAAAGCAAATACAAGGTTCGCCTGATTGAGCAAGACAAGGATAAATGCTTTGAATTGGCAGACGAACTTGCAGGAACCATGGTGGTGCATGGAGATGGCAGCAATGTGGAATTTTTAGAGGAAGAAGGCATTGAAGAAATGGATGCCTTTATCGCCGTAACTGGAGATTCAGAAACCAACATCATCTCCTGCCTCGTAGCCAAAAACCACGGAGTCAAGCGGACCATCGCCTTAGTGGAAAACATCGACTACATCAATCTTTCGCAGAACATCGGGATTGATACCCTGATCAACAAGAAGATGATCACCATCAACAACATCTTCCGATTCGTTCGCGAAGGGAAGGTGGAGGCGCTGACCAGCTTACATGGCGTGGAGTCCGAGGTATTGGAGTTCATCGTTCACAGCAATTGCCAGATCGCAAATATCCCCGTGAAGAAACTACACTTTCCTCAGGATGCAGTCATCGCTGGCGTGATCCGCAGTGGAGAAGCCTTTATCGCTCGGGGAGACACCATGATCGAAAGCGGAGATCGGGTGGTGGTATTCACCCTGCCAAAGGCCGTGCATAAAGTGGAGAAGTTTTTCAAATAAGGAAGTCTCCTTATTGCTTCACGACCTTTCCTCTTTGGACGGCACCTGATTGTACCCATTCGTAGAGATACACCCCACTTGCTATGTCCGGCAGGCGAATTTCTTGTTCCAGTCTTTCCTCCCATTGGTAGGCTTGGCGGAATATCAACTGTCCAGAAAGAGAAAACAACCTCAATTCTCCTTGACTCAACCCGTCTGATTGCACTTGTAGCTGAAGTACCTCGCTGAAGGGAGACGGACTCAGCAAGGGTGCGGCCTTCTCATTAGCTACCATGTCAGGATCGATACTCCCATCCAGGACCGCGCCATCTATTTCAAAATTGTCGATTTGAATCCCGTCAAAGTTAGTCCCGTTTCCAGTAGCAAAATGAATTCGGAACCGCACGTCTGGATTGCCTTTCAAAAGGTTGATCCTGTAAGTAACCCAGTTGTCAGTGGAGCCAACAAAATTGCTTTGCCATCCTGGCTCCCCATTTAGGACTGCAACAGACGGGGTGTTGTACCAGCCTACAAAAGCTTCAGGATCTGTTCCTTGCAAGCCTCCAAGTACACTCCAGTTATTGCCTCCATCTATGGAATACTTGACATTCATGCCAGATGGATTTTGGGTAGCCCAGCGATATTGAAACCGCAATAGGTAATCCCCATAAGCGCCCTGAAAATTGACGGGAGGCGTTTGCAAAATATACTCCATATTATCTGAGTGGTTGGCTGTGAGATTGGTGGTCCAACTTTGGCCACTCCCGCCAACGGCACCGCCCCCTCCAGCAAAAATTCCGGTACCTGCATTTCCCAATTCCCATTTCTCACAGCCTTCCACTGGATTGAAGAAACCTTCCGTTCCACTCTCGAAATCCAGGAAAAAAGGAAAGGCCAATGCATCAAAAACCTCTATGACCTCGGTATGCGTCAAGGCAGGATTGCCATTGATGGTCAAGGTTGCTGTGTAGGTGCCGGGACTTGAATAGGCATGAGCCGGGTTTTGTACGGTCGCATCAATGACTGCATCATTGTTGAAGTCCCATTCCCAGCTAGATGCCCCGGTAGAACGATCTGCAAAAACCAGCACTTGATTGGTCTGGGCAATATTGTCAACGCCAAAGTAGGCTTGTGTTACGTCTGTCAGGGTCCAACCCATATCCTTCATGATCCCCCGAAGGATGTCCCCAGGATCATGGATGACTTCGGCCAAGTTGATGATCGGAGTCAGCAGGGAATTAGGATCAGCACCTGGAAAAGTCGTTTCATCCAAATGAATCAGGCTTTCTCCCGTTACGAATGGATTGACTGAATGGAGTTTGGGGCGAGTGCCTCCATTGGCAGCAGTAGCATGGATGCCATTCCAAAATAGGTTGTCTGAAATCATCTGGGCGCCCATGGCAGGCGAACTATTCACCTGAAGAGATAAATTCGTTCCCGCAAAGTTTTGAATGTAGGTATCAAAAATCGTGAATGATCCTCCGAAGGGATAACAGCCTGAGTTCGTGGGACCAAAAGGGCATTCATCTGGAGCTGTCCCATCATCGTAAGCAAAAATGGTATTGACTCCCAGGCCGTGAGCAATTTGGTTGAGGACCACCGTGATCAAATCATATTGGGTAGGGCCAGGAGAGGAGAAGGGATCGGTATGCCAGTTGATGGCATCGTTGATCCGAATGATCATATCAGCATTGCCAGGGTCCTGATCACACCCGCTCTCTGCATTTGCATATGCGATCGAGTAGGATGCACTGGATACCGGGCCAGAACTCACGCCCGTGACCATGACCGGGGTATTGGTCGCGAGTACGCCAGCGCCTAAGGGTTCGAAATGAGCTTCGATGGTGATGGGGAAGGAGCTGAAAATTTCAGCAGCCCAAATATCTGCCGCATATTGAAATGCGGAACGTTCCAAGGCTGGAAAACCATTGAATTCCAGAATGAACTCTGTGGGATTGTTGGTAGCCCGCTGTAGGGCATCCAGGTCTCCTTTCCAAGGCACATAGGTTCGGCTCACTTCAGTTCCCGCTACCAAACCGCTGTGGGCAGCAGGCGCTTGACCCAACATCGCAGGGGGGGCATTCAGAAAGAAAAAGCCAAACAAACAGATAAAGAAGAAGGGAGAACGAAATGATAGAGGGCGTAGGAAAATCATGACTGTATTCATGATGAATGAGAGCAACGAAACACAAGAACAAAGATCCGATCGTTAGAATAGGAATGATCCTTGCTTACAGAATCATTTCTCTAAAATAGGTAAGAAAATTACAAGAAAAGAAAGAGCTTTTTACCTTGCTTCTTTCAAGTGGGGAAAATTGCGCCATGAACGGTCTCTGAGAGGCTTTGATGAACACTTCTTGGAGGGAAGAACTGTCAGGATCAACCAAGAAACAGAGAAATTTGTTACTTTTGAAGTATGAAAACTCATACTGAAACGGAGGAAAATTACCTGAAGTGCATCTGGCGAAATTCCAATGGGGAGGACTTGGTTTCTACCAATACCATTGCCTATGACTTGGGGACCAGCGCTGCTTCCGTATCTGATATGATCAAAAAACTCCACGACAAGGAGCTGATACATTACAAAAAACGCAAAGGAGTTCGGCTAACTGAATCAGGAACCAAGGTCGCACTCAAGATCTTGCGCAAACATCGGTTGTGGGAAGTCTTTCTGGTGGAGAAACTTCAATTTTCCTGGGACAATGTGCATGACATCGCCGAGCAATTGGAGCACATCAACTCGCCTGAATTGATCCGGCAACTAGACGTGTTTCTGGGCTTTCCGAAATTCGATCCCCACGGAGACCCCATTCCTAACGAAGAGGGGGAAATGGCAGAGCTCAACACCGAGCCCCTTGCCTCCATTCCAGAAGGAGAAACTGCCACCATTGTCAGCGTGAAGCGCTCTGATCAGGAATTTTTGCAATACCTGGACCGAGTTGGCCTAACCATCGGGACGGAAGTGCAATTGGTGGAAAAGTTGAGTTTTGATGATTCTTTGCAACTTTCTTTGCAGCAGCAGAAAATGGTTGTCAGCGGTACGGTCGGGGATAACTTGCTGGTGGTTCGAAACTGATCAACCCATAGCTTCGAGACGGAACGCTTGAGTGATATCTGACATCTCTCCGAATACGGACGCTTCTAGAGCTAAAAAACTCCCCCTCAACTGCAAAGCTGAGGGGGAGTCGGATAGGTGTAAGGTGTGGATTACTTATCGCATTCTCCCATCACTGGGTCGATGGAACCAATCAGTACGACGGTATCTGCCACCGTGCTTCCTTCCATCAAATACTCCAAAGATTGCAGGTTGGTGAAAGAAGGAGCATTGATTTTACAGCGCCAGGGAGAGCCGGTGCCGTCAGACTTCAGGTGGAAACCAAGTTCTCCTTTGGGCGCTTCGATAGCCGAATACACTTCTACGCCTTCTGGTGGCATGACACCTACGTCCGTCATCATGAAGTCGTGAATCATGCCTTCCATGGAATAGTACACTTCATTTTTGGAAGCGTAAGTATGCTTGGCATTGTCGGCCCGAATATCGCCGCCAGGAAGCTGATCCATCAATTGATCCAAGATGCGAATGCTCTGCTCCATTTCATCTATTCGTACCAGATACCGCGCTAGGCAGTCGCCTTCTTCCCGAATCGCCACGTCGAAATCTACCTGATCATAGACGAGGTAGGGCTCAAATGTGCGAAGGTCATGTGGAACACCTGAAGCACGTAATACCGGACCCGTGAGTCCCATATCAATCGCTTGTTCTTTGGTGATGACACCTACGCC
>JBCCCJ010000191.1:0-7720 GCA_039033615.1 Bacteroidota bacterium | reverse complement strand
CGACCTCGACACGCCGATCCCGAGCACCGCGAACAAAGACGAGGTGGGCGAGATGGCCCGCGCCATGGAGGTGTTCAAAAACTCCATGCGGAAGGCGCGCGAGATGGAGGCCAAGGAAAAGGCGGCCTCTGGTTCAGTCGGCAGCGAGCTCAATGGTTGGCGGATAAAACCCAGCTTGCGGCGGAGCGGGATCACCTACAACAGCGGTCGGCGGAACAGACCGCCGAATTGCAAAACATGCGAGTTGCGCAAGTGGATCACCAGAGTCAATTGTTGGACTTGCAGGCCAAATTGTCTGCCGCCCAAACCGAGAGTGAACTCGCCCAACAGCAAATAGGGCAAGCGGATCAACTCATGAACAGCCTGCGGGAGCAGTTGCAGGGGGACTTTGCGAAGTTGGCCCAGCAGAGCCTGCAAGCCAATGGGCAACAGCTCGTCACCCGACAGGAAGATACCCTGCGGCATTTGCTAGATCCACTCAAGGAGCGACTGACCGCTTTTGAGAAGCGCGTGGAGGCCTCTTATGCGGAGGAAGCCCGCGAGCGGTTTGGGTTGCAGAAGGAAATCAAGCAACTCGCCCAGCTCAATCAACTGATGAGTGAAGAGGCGCAGAAACTCACCAAAGCCCTCAAGGGCGACAGCAAAGTCCAGGGCAATTGGGGGGAGTTGGTGCTCCGTCGGGTGCTGGAAAGCAGCGGCCTGCGGGAAGGAGAAGAGTTTGTGGTACAAGGCAAAGAGCTGCAATTGAAGGACCAGCAAGGCAACCGCTTCCAGCCGGATGTAGTGGTGAATCTGCCGGACGGCAAGCACCTGATTGTCGATGCCAAGGTCTCCCTCACCGCCTATGAACGATTGGTTGGGGAGGAGGAAAGCAAGCAGCAACAACTGGCCCTGAAAGAACATGTGCAGTCCATTCAGACACACATTCGCCAGTTGAGTGATAAGCATTACGCCGGATTGACCGGCCTGAATGCTCCGGATTTTGTACTGCTCTTTCTGCCGATGGAGGCCGCTTTTAGTGTGGCCTTGCAGGAGCAACCCAACCTCTTTCAGCAGGCCTGGGATCGCCGCATCATCGTGGTCAGTCCGACCACCTTATTGGCAACCTTGAAGACCGTCGCCTCCCTTTGGAAGCTCGAACAACAAAACCGAAATGCAGAAGAAATCGCTCGGCAAGGCGGCAATCTATACGATAAATTGGTCGGTTTTGTTGAGGAAATGGAATCGCTGGGTAAGCACCTGCAGCGGGCGGAGCAAGCCCACCAAAAGGCCATGAATCAGCTCCGTGATGGGCGGGGCAGTCTGACTCGCCGGGCGGAAAAGTTGCGGGAATTGGGCATCAACCACCGAAAATCGCTCCCTCCTCAGCAAGAAAAGTGAAGTGAATTTTTCAGAATTTAGGAAAAAAAATAATATCAAGTATCTGTTAATCAGTATGATAATTTTTTATGATGAAAAAACAGGATCAGAAATTATCAATTCTGTCCCCCAATTTCTTTCCGATTCCCTCTGCATAGTGGTAGGTTTGAACTGAGTTGATCGCTACTTATTACCTTTTTTTCTTTTGATCACCTTTTCAATTCCTCAATTATGCACATGCGAAAACTCTTCGGATTTGTAACAATCCTTCTGCTGAGTGCCTCCGCCTCCTATGCGCAGGGCCCGCAAGCAGCTTTCGCAGCCAGTGATACCTTTGGCTGCGCCCCCATTGCCATCTCTTTCACCGACCTATCGACTGGCACCCCGGTCGCCTGGGACTGGGATTTTGGGGATGGTAATTCTTCTACTTTGCAGAATCCCACCCACACCTACACGGCCAATGGTTGGTACTGGGTGAATCTCCAGGTTACGGATGCTGGCGGAAACAATGATTCCACCTGGCTCTGGCTCAACCTCAATGGCCCGGAAATTTTTGGTATTCAGGCAGGCAACCAACTGATATGTGGCCCTGGTCCAGTGGACTTTTTCGCTTGGGTGGATTCTTTTCAGACGAATATCACGTATGAATGGACGGCCACGGGTCCGATCACGCTTTCTTCTACTTTGGAGTTCCCAACCTTTGACTTCACGGCCCCTGGTGTGTATGACGTAGAAGTCATTACCACGGGCGGAAATGGGTGTACGGATACTTTCTCGACCACCGTAGATGTGCCAGTAGGCATGGATGGGGTGGGCAGTTCTACGCCTGAAAACTGTGGGCAAAGTGATGGTACGGCTTCGATTGCGGTTACCGGAGGCACGAGTCCCTTTGCGTATATTTGGTCAAATGGGGCGACTACGCCTACCATTACCGGCCTGACAGCAGGCTTTTATACGGTGGCGACGACCGATGCGAATGGTTGTACCATCGTAGACACGGTGGAAGTGGAAGCGACTGGTCTCGACTTGGTGGTCAGTAGCTCGAATCCTTCCTGTGCTGGTGATTCTAACGGCTATGTAACCGTTGACGTAACCAATGGTACCGCGCCTTACACCTATACCTGGAATGGCGTTGCCGGAGGAGATTCTCTGGGAGGCCTGGGAGAAGGGGGGTATGTCCTCGTCGTGGTAGATGCTGCCGGATGCGCCGAGGCGTTAACCATCGTATTAGAAAATGATGTCTTGGATCTGGCCTTTGTAACCACCGATGCAGATTGTAATGATACAGGTGGTGGCGTAAGTGTTGCCGTAAGTGGGGGTTCTGCTCCTTATACCTACCTCTGGTCCACCGGAGATACCGGTACCGATTTGGTAAACGTACCTGTGGGTGGATACTCCGTTACTGTTTCTGACAACGCTGGCTGTAGCGATCATGACATCGTTTATGTCGAGTATGCAGACTCTTGTTTGATTACCCTTTCTGGTCAAATGTACTTTGACGTAGATCAGAACTGTGTGTATGATTCCACTGACTTCGCAGTACCTGGTATGGTTGTATTGTCCAATGGTACTTCTGTACTGGCCAACTGGCTGGGACAGTATTCGGTAGATGTGCCTCCTGGTACCTATGCGGTTACCTATAATCCCAACCTGTACCCGCTCTATGACATCGTTTGTCCTGCGAGTGGTACCTACCTCCTGAATAGCTTGACGGCGGACTCCGCAAATCTTGATTTTGCCTTCTACTCTGACTCTATCGAGCATGACCTCCGGGTGTATATATGGAAAAGCAATATGCGTCCCGGCTTCAACCACAACTACTGGATCAATGCCTATAACTATGGTCCGATTCCAACCAATGCAGTGGTCTCCATGATTCATGACACGGTTGCGAGTTTTGTTTCATCGAATCCTCCTGCGACTACCTATGATCCCAATACGAGAGAAGTTCGTTGGGCGCTTCCTTCTGTAGGGCCTGGTCAAGTGGAATTCATCAATGCCACTGGCTCTATTCCTCAGACCGTATTGACAGGTATCATGACTCATACCTACGCTCGGATCGATCCTACTGCAGGCGACTATGACGTGAGCAACAACGTCGATTCCGTCAGCCGGATCACGACCCTAGCCTATGACCCGAACGATAAGCAGGTAGAACCCGCTGGAACTGGTCCAGAAGGATTCATTACCCAGGATCAGCAGGAGATGCACTACCAGATTCGCTACCAAAATACTGGTACGGATACGGCCTTTACGGTCATCATTCGCGACACCATCGAGAGTGATCTGGATATCAGTACCTTCAAGCCTGCTACCAATAGCCATACCTACGATCTGACCATCGAAGAAGAGAACATCCTGGTATTTACTTACAACAACATCCTGTTGCCAGATTCAGCTACGGATGAAGAAGGAAGTCAGGGACATGTCAGCTTCTTGATGCAGCACAACGGAACCTTGCCCTATGGAACAGAGATTCGCAACAAGGCCGCCATCTACTTCGACTTCAACCCGCCGATCATCACCAACGAGGTGCTGAACACCATTGAGCGGCCAACCGCAGTAGACAATCGCCTCAATGCCCACATTCAGATGTTCCCCAACCCAACCCAAGGCGCATTTGTGGTAGCTCACCACCGCTTGAAGGTACAGTCTATCAGCATCGTTGATCTGACAGGTAGAACGCTCCTGAACCAAGCTGCAGGAGCTGCTGGCACCACTGAGTTTGACCTTTCAGCATGGCCTGCCGGTACCTACTTGGTGCGGGTGTACAGCGAGGAAGGAATTGCCACTCAAAAAGTGACGCTTACCAAATAAGATTTCAATAAGTAGTGTGTTTGTGGAAGGGATACCCATTGCGGGTATCCCTTTTCTTTCCAAAAAAAATGTATCTTACCCCAACCTTCGGTACATCTTTGCCGTGTAGGCTCTTGAAAAGGAAAAAATTGAGATTGATCCAGCGATTTCGTTAGCAGGTTCGTCTAATCAATATCAGCCAAACTAGAAAACATAAAGATTCAATAAGTAGTGTGTTTGTGGAAGGGATGCCAACATTTGGTGTCCCTTTTCTTTTTGCTCGAAAAGTTCGGTTTTCTTTTTCCGGAAATGGAACCTTTTTCTCAAAATGGGAGAGGATAGGAGAGGGGGTATTGGGTAAATATTTGAAAGTCAATCGGTTGTGTGGGTTGGAATGGCCTTTGATCTTTTCCGCATATCCATCCTTCTGACACACCCAACATGACCTACCCATTGACCGATTCCCCTACCCGGCTGCCTTCTGAAAAGGAAGTGAAGCAAGCCCTGGGCTTAGACGATTCTTCTGAAGTCCAGGAAAATCGCCGCAAAAAGGCCTGGCAGGAATTTCAAGACCGAGTCGAAGCTGAAAAAGCGACCAAGCCCCGCCGCTAACCGTACCTACAAATCCGCTGGAGGGAGCAATTGGGGGATAGGCTCCGCTACATAGGCCGCTTTCCGTTGTTTGTGGCCAGCTTTGCCCAGATCCCCTAGCTTGCTTTGGGCTTCCCCGGCAAAAATTAGCAATTGTTGCACAATCTCGGGATGCTCGGTAGATAGGTCCGTGGTTTCTGCCAAGTCGGTTTCCAGGTTGACCAATTTCATGGGGCGTCCCTCCCGCCAAGTCCCTCGGTGGATATTTTGGTACATGCTATCTAATGGCAGGTGCAACTTCCATGGTCCACTGCGAACGGCCTGAAGCTGTTCCAATTGGTAGTAGAAAAACGCCTCATGGGGGCTTTCTTTCTCTTCCCCGGTCAACAATGGCAAGATGCTCTCGCCGTCAATCTCCCGTTCCGCCGGAATATCTTGTTGGGTCAATTCGGCCATGGTCGGGAACAGATCCATGCTGGTCGTGAGCGCAGAAATCTTGGTGCCTGCCTCAATGGTTTCCGGCCACCAGGCTAGGGCTGGCACTCGCATACCGCCTTCTTGGGTGCTGCCCTTCCAGCCGCTGAGAGGCAAATTGGACCCACCGAAAGGTTTCGCCGCTCCATTATCCGAAGTGAATACCACCAAGGTGTTTTCGGCCAATCCTAGTTCCTTCAGGAGTTCGAGAATCTGGCCCGTCGACCAATCTAGCTCTTCTACTGCATCCCCAAAGCCCCCGTTGGCAGACGTGCCCTGAAATGCTTCACTCGCATAGACCGAATTGTGTGGCATCGCGTGTGGGAGATACAAGAAAAAGGGCTGATCCTGATGCTGACGAATGAACGCTAGGGCTTCTTCGGTATATCGCTGGGTGAGGGTCGTTTGTTCCACGGGCGCTTCGATCACCGTTTCATCCCGCATGAGCGGCAAGGGACAGAAATCGCGATTCATGTCATTGCTGTAGGGAATCCCAAAATAGCGGTCAAATCCCTGCTTGGTTGGGAGAAAAGCTGTCTGGTCGCCTAGGTGCCATTTGCCCACACAAGCGGTCGCATAGCCTGCATCTTTCAGCAATTCCGCCAGGGTATATTCACTTGGATTCAGCCCTTTGTGCGCGTTAGGAAATAGCACTTGCCTGCCTACTGAACCTTTGGGGCGGGCGTTGACGTGGAGATCGACCCGCCTTGGATAACAACCCGTCATCAGGCTAGAACGAGAAGGGGTACAGACCCCACTACTGACGTAAAAATCCGTGAAGAGGGCTCCCTCCTGCGCCATTTGATCTAAAAATGGCGTTCGATGCTGTTTTGCCCCAAAAGGGCCAATGTCGCCGTACCCGAGATCATCACAGAAAATCAGGACGAGATTGGGAGGAGAGGAAGGAGGAGGCGTTTTCTCACAAGAGAAGAAAAAGAAACACATTCCCAGTAACAAGTAGCGACTTGGTAGCATTTTTGAAAGGAATTGGAAAAGGGGGAAAATTACCTTAGTTTTCAGCATGAGATGAAGGCGTTTATAGGGCAAGATTGCTTGCATGTCTGAACTGTTGAATAAGTCTGAACAAAACATTGATGCTGCGGATTATCTAATCCGTCAGAAACAATTGTATGCTCCCTCCGTTCATTGTAGCTACTATGCTTGCGTCCAACTGATGAAATATTTGCTATTGACAAGGCATCATTTTACACAAGAAAGCTTAGATCAAGAAATAAGAGAACAAAACACGGGGTTTCATCCTTTCTCGCGGAAACAATTGTGCAACCGAATTCGCAGCATTCATCCTAGAGATGCTGCCTCCCTTAATCGCTGGTTGAAGGATTTGTACAACTTTCGGGTAGAAAGTGATTATTTGGAGAAGCATATTGGACAGGCGGCCGCAGGGAAAGCGCAACATATTGCAGACTCCATCATAGAGACCTTGAAAGAACATTACCAACTATGAGTGTCTTATCCTTGATTCAGGACTTTGCTCAGAATCTGAAAGCACATTTCTCTAGTTTTCACCTTGCGTACGAATACAAGGCTCATTCAAATATTCATTTTCTCCAACTGCCTACTGAACTGCTAGAGGATGAGCAATTCTTGGCTCTCGAATGGGCATTCACCGACCAGTTCGAAGACCTCACGGGTGCGGGGATTGCGTTCATAGATCAGTATGCTCTCACCCAAATTGAGCAGCCCGAATGGGAAATGAGTTGGGGAACTTTACCCGAGTGGGGATATGAACAAAGGGAAATTCAAGCGGATTGGGAGGCTTTGGAAAGTATTTGGTTCCAAGGCTCAGATGAAACCCCGCCTAACCAAGAGAATTTTTCCTCTCAAATCAAAACAGAGTGGTCCAAAGTATGGCTTCGGGATGCCTCCGGTGTAAAGCGGATGCTTACTTTTGAAATCTCTGAACTCTCCCAATCTGAGAATACGTATTCCATAGCTGCTTGATGAAATCTCCGCAACACCCGCCCTCCGCAGGGATTCAGGTACCCGACCGAGCCGGAGGCCGATCCCGTAGGCGCCTGGTTGGAGAGCTGTACGCGACTGCTCGGGTTGGCGTCAGAGGCGCATCTGGTCCTGCCGGGGCACAAGCTTCCGTTCCGCGGGCTTCCGCTGCGGCTTGAGCAACTGATCGACAACCACCACGGCGCGCTCACCCGACTGCTAGGCCACCTTGAAGAGGAGCGCACCGCCCATGAATGCTTCGCACCGCTCTACAAGCGCAACATCGGGACAGGCGAATATGGCCTTGCATTGGTGGAGGCGGTCGGCCATCTGAACCATCTCTTCAAGCTCGGCCAGGTTAGCCGCACCCGCCGGGAAGACGGTGCTTGGCTGTGGCGAAAGACGCCGTAGTCAGGGTCGGATTCTCTTTGGGTAAGAACGAATGCATAAAAACCCATGCATTCCACCTGAGATCGTGACATTCTGTTAGGGGTTTACGAGTTCAAGATAAAATACGAAAGAACTAGAGAGAGAGAAACGG
>JBCCCJ010000190.1:0-7728 GCA_039033615.1 Bacteroidota bacterium | reverse complement strand
CCCGCCTGCGGATGTTATCAACCAGCGCTTCGAAGGCCGGATCAGACTTCCAGTCGCCGACACGGTCCGTGCCTGCATGGTCAATGATCTGGTCGGGCTGCAGCTCCAGCGCGACGGTGCCGTTCAGGATACTCCTGAGCAGGATTGATCAGGCTAGACAAATAATCTTGGCGACCAGTCAGAGTCAGGAACAACATGTTGTCGTAATCCAAATCCAAGCTACCAAAGAAAGAAACGTTCCGCTCTGGGGTGTGGTCAATCACTGCCAACACAGACTGGGTGTTGGAAACGTTAGGGAAGCCAACAAAGTTGAATCCGTCGCCTTGGATGTAGTTGTTCTTTTGGAAACGGTTCCAGAAGTTGGTTCCTACGTTGTAGCTCAAGCCGATTTTGTCAGCGAACCTTCCACTACCCATGACATTCAGATAAATGTCGGTGTGAGCATAGTTCCACTGATCCTCAATCACCTGCCCTGCGGGGAAGGTACGAGAGCCCAATTCAAACTCCTGCTTACGGTTATCAGTGTAGAAGTCTCCTCCGATTTTGGCGTTGAAAGCCAACCACTCATCCACTTTGTACGTCGCATTCAAGCTACCGAAGGCACGATTCACGCGGTCGGTAAAGGGCGCATTGTTGACCGTCCAGTACGGGTTGTCATAGCCCAATCCACCGCGGTAGTTCCGCTGGCTTCCGTCCGCAAACTGGTAAGAACTCGGATCATTGACCGGATCAGCCAAACCGTTGGAGTTGTCAAAAGAGATGGGCGACCGCAACAGTCCCAGGTTCAGACCAGAGATGTTGGATCCCTGCTGAATCCGCTGTCCACCAGAATTGATGTAGTTGATGGTCGCATCAATGATGAGGCGATCATTCAGCAAACGAGAGCGAGTACCCAAAGAGAGGTTGGTCCGGGAGAAGGTGTTATTAGGCACGATCCCTTCTTCATCTGTCCGTCCGAAAGACATGCGATAGGTGATCGCTTGGCTACCTCCGGAAAGAGAGACGTTGTTTTGCCAGCGACGACCGTTTTGGTAGAGATCGTTCACATTGTCATAAGGAACAAAAGGAGTGGTAGCGTTGGGATCGCTGGCCCCTACGATGCGGCCATTTTTGTCCCACTCATAGTCAGAACCATCCCAGAACAGGCTGTCCTTATTCGGTCCCCAGCTGGTAGAAAGATTGGTCTCCGGTCCATACCACAGCTCACCATATCCCTGAACAAATTGCTCCTGGAGGTCATGCATTTTGTTGACCTGAGAAAGGGTATAGTTGCTTTTGACATCCACTTTGATGCCTTGGCCAGCCTTTCCTTTTTTGGTGGTAATCAACAATACGCCACGGGCCCCTTCTGCGCCGTACAGCGCGGCAGCCGCACCCCCTTTCAAAACAGTGATGGATTCGATGTCATCAGGGTTGATGTCAATCGCACGGTTAGAGTTCGCTACCCCGTTGAGTTCGCGCTCGGAGGTGTTTTCGGAGTTATCCAAACGGATCCCATCCACGACAATCAAGGCTTCATTGTTGCCATTGAAAGAGGTCTGGCCCCGCATGACTACCCGAGAACCCGCTCCTGCGGCTCCAGAAGCAGAGGTGATTTGTACCCCTGCGGCTTGACCTGCCAAGGCGTCGATGGCGCTGACCGTGTTGGTTTCCAACAGGCGGTCGCCGCTGACATCTTGTACCGCATACCCAAGGGCGATTTTTTCTTTAGAGATACCCAAGGCAGTTACCACAACCTCCTCTAATTCGAGGGCGTCGGTCTCCATGGAAACATTGATAGTGCTACGGCCATTGATGGCTTCTTCTTTGGTCGTCTTGCCAACCAGAGAAAATACCAGAGCAGTAGCGTTGTCTGGTATCTCAAGGGCATAGCGGCCCTCGTCATTGGTAAACATCCCCACTGTGGTCCCTTTGATGACCACCGCTACTCCGATGAGAGGATCTCCGGTATCCGCGTCAGAGACACTACCGGAAATGGTTCGCTGAGCCCATGCGGCTGATAGGCACATCACGCCCAGCAAAAAGGTTAGTACATACTTTTTCATACAGAAAAAAGTTGGTGAATGATACTAGAATACGCATAAGGATTTCTCCCTCCTGTCCTAGGAGAAAGATTCCACACGAGAAGCATAAGTAGGCCTGGAACACTAGGCTGAACAGAGTTTCAGACTAGTCTGGAAAAAGCAAGTTGCACACGAATTTTAAGCAAGGTAGTCAAGCGCAAGAGGAAGGATATGGTCTGTATTGCTAAAAGAATGTAGATCAGGTAGCCCCATACGGGAAAAAAACGGAAGGGATTCGGTGCTTTTTGCCACGTTTCTCTGGCTTTATTGCTAAAAAGATAGCTGAATTCGCAGCATTCACCGGGCAACTGATTGAGGAATTTTTCGACAATGATTTATCGAATGATTGTTGAATGTCGCAAATTGAAACACTTCTGGGCCAGAATGCTTGTAGCTGTGCCATAATCTCGACCTCCTCACCTCGCCTTTCGCGTCGGATCGAGGGGGGACAGTTTTCGCAGAAAACGGGGGGACCAGAACCACGCCTCTGGTAGGTTCAAGCAAACACCTGAAACGGCTGAATCGGTAACAAACGGGAATCCATCAGCGCCGCAGTCCTGTGCCCGGCAATGGCCAGGTAGTCAGCATCATTGGCAAAGCTCAAAAAGTCTGCTACACTGGGATGCTGAACCAATAGCACGAGATCCCATTGTTCTGCTTCTGGACCGATGAGTTGGTTGCCGCCTTTGCCAGAAAACAGCAATTGACTGCCGACCTTTTCCAGGAGAGGCTGTACACATGCCATATAGGTGCGGTAGGCTTCTTTTCCCGAAATCGGAGTTTCTGGAGCCAATTCGGGACTCGCAGTGTAATCAGCTTGTACCCGGAAGCGGAGCAAATTCAACATCAGTACCGGGCCTTCCTGCTGGTGTTGGACAAAGTGGCGGCCCGACTCGGGAGTTGCGTGAAGATAGGGGGGCATGAGCGGTGAATATCAATTTCTTGCAGCAATTTGCTCATTCTCGCCAACAATTCACATTTTCCTATGCATTAGGTAAGCTGGGCTTTGATATTGCGAAAAGGGCTTTGTACTTTTCAGAAGTGCTTCAACTACCTACCTACATGATTCGATTATCGCTCCTCTTATTAGGCTTGGCGAGCTTTTTCATCGCATGCCAGACTGCTGATTCCCAACAAACCAATGATGCTCAGCAAACCATTGCTGAGTCCGAATCAGAACCCGCAGCCCCTCCCGCAGAATGGGTCTCTTTGTTTAACGGTACTGACCTCAGTGGTTGGAAGGTGCACGGCACCGAGAAATGGTATGTAGATCTGGGCGAGTTGGTGTGCGAAAGTGGACCTGACGCTGCCTACGGATATTTGGCAACTGAAAATACGTACAAAGATTTTGACCTGGAAGTCACCTTCTTGCAGGAAGCAGATGGGAATTCCGGGGTGTTTTTCCGATCCTCTCTGGACGGGACCAAAATCAGCGGTTGGCAAGCAGAAGTGGCCCCTCCCGGACACGATACCGGTGGCATTTATGAATCCTATGGAAGAGGATGGCTCCAGCAAATTCCCGATTCGCTGGAAAATATCATCGCAATGGGAGAGTGGAATACCCTCCGGATCAAAGTCGTAGGCGACCACGTGACTACCTGGCTTAATGGGGTAGAGCGCGTCAATTTTCACGATGAAAAAATTGGCGAAGCCGAAGGAGTTGTTGCTCTGCAAATCCACGACGGTGGAGGCATCAAAGTCCGCTGGAAAGATCTGAGAATAAAGCAATTGTAATCAATTGATACATGCCTAACGAAACTACTACAACTACTCCGGTTGATAAGTCGGATGCCCTATTGGTAGAGGTAGCCTGGGAGGTAGCCAATCAGGTGGGGGGGATTTATACGGTGATCCGTTCCAAGGTTGCCAGCATACAGAAGAAATGGGGGGATCGCTATTGTCTGGTTGGGCCTTGGGTCCATCCCAATGTGTCAGCCATTTTTGAACCGATCGAAGCGCCCAATGATCCCTTTGGACGGGCGGTGACCAAGATGCGCGAAATGGGCTTCGAGGTCCATTATGGCAGATGGCTCACGGCTGGACGGCCAAGAACGGTCCTCTTCAATCCCAATACCGTCTTTGATCGCCTGGGAGAAATCAAATACCTGCTTTGGGAGCATCACGACATCTCCTTACCAGCAGACGACGACCTGATCAATCAGGTGGTAGCCTTCGGTTGGCTGGTCAAGGTGTTCTTCACCCGCCTGAGCGAAGAAGATGTCAATACCCAGCCTGTCATCGCTCACGTCCATGAATGGATGGCCGCTACCGCAATTCCTGAAATTCGCCGCGACAACCTGCCGATTCATACGGTCTTCACCACCCACGCGACCATGCTGGGCAGGTATTTAGCCATGAATGACAGCGAGTTTTACGCGCACCTGCCTTTCTATGATTGGTTGAAAGAAGCGCGCTATTTCAACATCGAAGCTACCATTCGAATCGAGCGTGCCGCTGCTCATGGAGCGCATATTTTCTCCACCGTGAGTGAAGTGACGGCCCGAGAGTGTATCCATCTCATTGGACGAAAACCAGAAGTTCTACTCCCCAATGGCCTGAACTTCCAGCGTCTGGACATCTCGCACGAGGTCCAGAATACCCACCAGAAATACAAGGAAGGGATTCACGATTTTGTCTCCGCTCATTTCTTCCCTAGCTATTCTTTCGACCTGGAAAATACGCTGTACTTCTTTACCTCAGGTCGGTATGAATACCGCAACAAAGGCTATGATCTCACCCTGGAAGCCCTCGCCCGCCTCAACTGGCGGATGAAAGAAGCCGGGATCGACAAAACCGTGGTGATGTTCTTCATCACCAAGCGCCCTTTCTCTAGCATCAATCCAGACGTGATGCAGAGCATGACGGCCATGGGAAAACTGCAGCAGATCACCGAATCCGTTCAAAAGCAGTTGGGAGAAGGCTTACTGGATTATGTCAAAGCAACCGGGGGACACGAATTCCCCGACCTCAATGAATTTGTCTCGGACAACCTCAAAATCCGAATGCGGCGTACCCTACAGGGGTGGCGGAGGAATGGCTTGCCGAGCGTCGTTACCCATAATTTGCACGATGATGGGGAAGATGACGTGCTGAACTTCCTCCGGTCGGCCAATATGGTCAACCAGAAAGAAGATCGGGTGAAAATCATCTACCATCCAGACTTCATCAATTCTCTCAGTCCCCTGATCGGGATGGACTACGATGATTTCGTCCAGGGCTGCCACCTTGGGGTCTTCCCCAGCTATTATGAGCCGTGGGGCTATACGCCGCTGGAGTGTATGGTCAATGGAGTTTCGGCGATCACCAGTGACTTGGCTGGCTTTGGGGACTATCTGCTCCAGGCTACCGAGAATACCGAAGCGATGGGCATGTATGTGGTCAAGCGTCGCAACCGCAGCTTTGACGAAGCCGCCAATCAGTTGGCGGATCAACTGTTCCATTTTGTCAAATTGCCCAGGGTAGAGCGAATTGCCCAGCGCTATCGCCTGCAAACCGCTGCGGAACACTTTGATTGGGACAACCTGACCTCTTATTACGAAGAAGCCTATGACCTCGCCCTCCAACAGAAGGTAAGTCGCTAAGGAATGCCAAGTATGAAGCGCGTATGCATGATCGGGTGGGAATTTCCCCCCCACCTCAATGGCGGATTGGGCGTGGCTTGCCAGGGTCTGGTCGAGGCGATGGCTCCTTTGACGGAGCTACGCCTGATTTTGCCCAAGACCAGTGGGATCCCTACCTCCCCTGATTGGGAGCTGAAAAGTGTGCAGGGCATGCGCCTGCCGGAAGTCATTGGAACTCGGCGGAAGATCATCACCGAAGAATTGCGGAAGGTCAATGTCCGCATGGTCGATGTCAACATTTCCGGCTATGAACGTCTGGAACGGGTTCAGGTACCTGTAGAAGACGAAGAAGTGCTCATATTGGAAAAGGCGGTCTATGAAAAGGCCGTGATGCGACCAGCAGGAGATCGCTTCTATCTGGCCTTGCATTATGGCCCTGATCTCCAGGATCGAGTAACCGATTATGCCGAATTGGCGACTTTGGCTGCGCTAGAAGCTCCTTTTGATGTGATCCACGCACATGATTGGATGAGCTTCCCCGCCGGGATGGCCCTCAAAGCCCAGACTGGCAAGCCTTTGGTGCTGCACGTACATTCTACCGAGTACGACCGGGTCGGCCCCACAAGCAAAGGCTGGACCTATCAGATTGAGAAGCATGCGTTTGAGCAAGCCGATCTCATCCTGGCAGTTAGTCAATATACCGCTGATCTGATTCACCGTCATTATGGAGTTCCGCAATCGAAGCTTCAGGTGGTCCACAACGGCATTCAACCCGTACAGCCTTACCAACAAGCGGCTCCCTTCGATCAACCCTTGGTGGTATTTTTAGGCCGCTTGACCGGGCAGAAAGGACCGGATTTTTTCTTCGATGCGGCCTGTGAATTGTTGGAAGAACGAGAACGGGACATCCGCTTTGTGATAGCGGGCAAAGGGGACTTGATTGAAAGCCTGGTGCTGGAAGCTGAAGACAAAGCGCTCGGGCATCGGGTGCACTTTACCGGATTCCTGGAGCCCGATCGAGTCAAAGATCTCCTGGCCATGGCAGACGTCTTTGTGATGCCTTCCCGTTCCGAGCCATTCGGCCTATCCGCTCTGGAAGCCGCTCAAATGGGCGTGCCTTGCATCATCACTGAAAACGCTGGGGTAGGGGAGGTGTTGCCTTCCGCCCTGCGAGTTCCTTTTGGTGAGGTGGACACGCTCGCTGATCAGATAGAAGCTCTTCTCGACAACGCAGAACTACGAGGTTCAGTCGCCCGCAAGCAACTGATCGAATTGCAGCAGGTGTCGTGGCATAAGGCGGCAGAGCAAGTGTTAGAGGCGTATGAAAGCCTATAGTGGCTACATAAAACGGAAGGATGCATTCACTCTATCACCAACCATTCGTAAGGGCCAACTTGGAGCTGCTTCAACTCTTGGTCAACCAAAGTGATGACTTGTTCCTGTTGTTGTTTGGGAACCGTCAGGTAAATTTGTACTTCTGAAACTTCCTTCTCTCCGTTCTCGCCCCCAGAGCAAAACCCCAACTTCTTCTTTCTCAAGAGATCATCCAACCGACTTTCTAAGGAATGCCTCCGATTGATCGAAAGGGTATCCCAAGACAACTGCAGTTGAATTCGGTCAGGGTTTTCGGAGAAGGTTTCAATGAGGACAGGAGGTTGTTTATTCGGAATGATCAGGTTGGTTTCAAAATTGGGGAACAGGCCAGAGGCTTGTGGAGAGGTGAGTTGATCAGCTTCAACGAAGGTCCAGCTTTGGCCAAGAGAGTCCGAAAATCCGAAAAGATGACTGCTGGACATAAGCAACTTCCCCTGGAAACTCATTTTGGTAAATTTGGGGATCAGGGCATGATACTCGGAACCGAAGCGACTGATCTGGATGGAGTCGCCAATCTCAATGCTCTCAATGGCAATCCCTTGTTGTGCTGCTTCCGCCATCTGCGCTTTTATCATGTGTAGCATCGCCTCTCGTCCACCCACCACATCAAAAACGTTAGGATGGGTGTAGTTCATAAGAGAATCATATTTACCCTCGAAGGTAAAGCGTGCGACTTTTCCTGCCTGGAAGCGAACGATGTCTAGTAAGGCATCTTGGGCAAAGAGGACTCT
>JBCCCJ010000189.1:0-7736 GCA_039033615.1 Bacteroidota bacterium | reverse complement strand
TTCGGATGTCTTTGGTGGAGGAACCGTTTCCATCCGTCCTACGGGATATGCGACGCTGGATTTTGCGGTCGATCACAACCGGGTAGATAACCCCAACCTGCCCCAGCGCCAGCAACGACAAGCCAACTTCAACTTTGATCAGCAGATTCAATTAGGGGTGATAGGGCAGATCGGAGAGAAGATGCGGATGAACTTCAACTTCGATACCCAGGCTACCTTTGATTTCGAGAATGAAGTGAAGTTGGAACACAGTGGAACCGAAGATCAAATTCTGCAAAAAATCGAAGCTGGGAATGTCAGCTTACAATTGGGGAACTCCCTCATGCAAGGCCGCCAAAACCTGATGGGGCTCAAAACCCGCCTCAAGTTCGGCCCGGTATATGTGAGCGCAATTGCTTCTACCGAGCGCGGCAAAGTAGAAACTGTGAATATTGCCGGGGGAGGCGCGATTGAAACGCCTTTTGAGAAAGAAGGGACTGAGTATGACATGAACCGTCACTTCTTCTTGTCTCACTACTTTCGCGGACGGTATGAAGAAGCCCTGAAAAACTTGCCGGTCATCCAATCTACCCTGCGAGTCAACCGAGTGGAGGTGTGGGTAGAGCAGCAAGGCAACACCCGGAACAATCGAAACTCAGTCGGTTTCGTGGATTTGGGAGAAAACGAAAATCCTGTTGCCAATAGCCAGGGGGTGGTATTCAATGACAATTTGACCCAAGCTGGAGACAGTCGGCTGCGGTATCCGGACAACAACTCCAACAATCTGTACGAGTTGATCACCAACGATCCAGACGCCCGCTTTCAAAGCACCGCCAAAGGCCGCATCGAAGCTCTGGGCCTGAACATGCAGAACACCTCGGATTTTCAGGTACTCGGCAACATGCGCCGCCTGGAACCAAATGAATATACCGTCAATACCCAATTGGGGTACATCTCGCTGAATTCCCCGATCCCGACCGATCAGGTTCTCTTTGTGACCTTCAACTACTCCCTGAATGGAGACGTGCATCAGGTCGGAGAATTCTCTGATGATGTACCCGCCGATGGTTTGAACTCCAACGTGCTGTTCACCAAGATGCTCAAACCTTCGGTCCTCCGGGTCAAGCCCTATCCTGCTTGGGACCTGATGATGAAAAACATCTACAACATTGGGTACGGCCTGAAATCAGACGGTTTTTTCCTAGACATCAAATACGAATCCGGCACCAGCGCAGGGCGAATCAACTTCCTCCCGACCGGAGCGGTAGCCAACCGCCCCTTGATTCAGGTGACGGGGGTGGACCGAGTAACCAACCATACTGCTCCTGGCCCGGATAACTTCTTTGACTACATCGAGGGGGTAACCGTAAAATCTGACCGGGGTCTGATCATCTTCCCGGTTTTGGAACCATTTGGGGATCACATGGCCGAAAGGCTGGACAACGATCCAGATGAAGTCGCCAAATACGTCTTCGATGCCTTGTATGACAACACCCAGCAGGAAGCGGTCCAGAAATATCCAGAACTGAATCGTTTCACCATGGAGGGCTACTATCGTTCGTCCAGTAGCTCTGAAATTCCACTGAACACCTTCAACCTTGCAGAGGGAAGTGTGACCGTAACCGCAGGAGGTCGTACGCTGGTAGAAGGCGTGGACTTTCAGGTGGACTACTTTGGTGGAAAAGTAACCATCACCAATCCTTCCATCCTCTCTTCCGGTCAGGACATTGCGGTTTCTTATGAGAGCAGTTCCCTCTATAACATTCAGACCAAGACCCTCCTCGGCTCTCGGGTAGAATACAGCCCTTCCAATGAATTGTCCTTGGGGGGGACCATCCTGAACCTTCGGGAGCAGCCGTTCAACAACAAACCCATTCTGGGCGACGAACCCATCAACAACACGCTTTGGGGACTGGATGCGAGTTTCCGGAAGGAATCCAATTTCCTGACCAAGGTCATTGATAAGCTACCCCTCTTGACGACCAAGGAAATTTCCAATGTCAATGCCGCAGCGGAATTTGCACAGTTCATTCCAGGCTCTCCACGTGCGGTGAACATCGACGAAGACAAAGGGATCACCTTCTTGGATGACTTTGAAGCAGCAGCGACTCCTTATAATCAACAGGGGCAGCTCAAGTGGAAAATCGCTTCTTTCCCAGAAGGCAACCCCCGCCTCTTTGATCCGCGCTTGGCCTACACCAATCCACTGGCGGCCAACTATACCCGTGGCAAATTGGCCTGGTACCAGATTGATCAGGCATTTTACCAGCGATTTGGGATCACGGTCCCCGACGAAGATTTGGTCAACAACTATTCTCGTCAGGTCGTCCAGACGGAATTGTTTCCTACCTCTACCCCGGTGTTTGGCAACAACCTCCAGCCGACCTTTGACCTGTATTTTCGCCCCAATGAACGAGGGCAATACAACTATCAAATCGATGCTGACAAACTGGATGCAGGTACCGGAGAATTTGTCCTCCCAGAAGAAAACTGGGCCGGGATCATGCGGGAGATCGACATCAACAACGATTTCGAAGCCACCAACGTGGAATTCCTCGAATTCTGGATGATGGATCCGTTCATGCAGACGCCCAATCATGAGGGAGGAGAATTTTACATCAACTTGGGGCTGATCAATGAAGACATTCTCCCTGATGAGAGTTTCAGTCGGGAGTATGGCTTGCCAGGCTTGAATGATCCCCCGAACGTACAAGAGACCGATTGGGGCGTGGTACCTATTGGAAACCCGCCAGCGAATGTCTTCAGTAATAGCGATCAGGATCGTCCCTTACAAGATGTGGGATTGGATGGAATGAGCTCTGCGCAGGAAGCAGAATTCTTCGAGGACGTGATGAACGAATTGGAAGCGGTCCTATCTCCTGCGGCCTTCGCGGCTTTTGCAGCGGACCCCAGTTCTGATGACTTCTTGCACTTCCGAGATTCTCTCTACGAAGCCAATCAAATCGGGATTCTGGATCGCTACCTCAACTACAACGGCTTAGAAGGGAACTCCCCCATTGACATCAACCAAAGTGGGCGGAATTTCACCATCCAGGCCACCAATGAGCCAGATGCAGAGGATGTCAACCGCAATGGCTCCCTGGATTTTGCGGAGCAATACTGGGAATACCGCATTCGTCTGCATCCCGATTCTCTGGTTCCCGGCAGCAATTATGTTGTGGACCGCTTGACGGACACCGTCAACGTGGGAAATACTTCTCAGGAAGTGACCTGGTACCAGTTTCGGGTGCCGATCAAGTCTGGCCGCTCTGTCAACAACATCGACAACTACAAGACCATCAGTTTCATGCGGATGTACATGACTGGTTTCCAGGAGGAAGTCATCACCCGGATGACGGAATTGCAGTTGGTTGCTTCCCAATGGTTGCGCTATTCAGAGGATCTGAGTGAGCCCGATATCATTGTCAATCCCATCGAGCCACCTTTTGCTACGTTTGAATTGGGCAGTGTCAGTAGAGAAGAGAATTCTCAAAAGTTGCCCTTCAACTACGTCCTGCCGCCTGGTGTAGAACGTCAACAGTTGAATGGAAACTCTCTGGCAGGCTTCCTGCAGGATGAGCGTTCGTTGGTGCTTCGGACTTGTGGGTTGGCGGACGGAGATGCCCGAGGCATTTTCAAAACCTCTCGCAACGATCTCCGGCAATACAAGCGCATGCAAATGTGGGTACACGCGGAATCTATCGATGATGGCATGTTCCCTTCCAACTTTGTCAATACCGGGGACGCAAAAGCCTTCATTCGCCTTGGGTTGGACAATGACAACAACTACTACGAGTATGAGCTGCCGCTGACTCCTTCTAATTTATCGGGGAGCCCTAGCGCGATCAACAATGTGTGGTTGGCGGAGAATGAATTTGATTTTGAATTGGCTTTGATGGCGCTCGCCAAAGCAGACCGAAATACTGCCGGAACGGGGCTGATCTATCGCCATGAATATAGTGATGCCACGATGCCAGAAGGACACAAGATCTATGTGAAGGGTACGCCGAAACTGAGTGATGTGCGTAACATCATGATCGGGATTCGGAATCCAAGAGATCCCTCGGGCGATCCGATCTGTCTGGAAGTATGGGTGAATGAATTGCGTCTCACCAACTTCGACAAAAGCAAAGGCTGGGCGATGAATGCGAATGCTTCGGTCAAACTGGCTGACTTGGGAACCATCAATGCTTCCGGTTCTTTCAAAAGCTCTGGCTTTGGCCCCTTGGAGCAAAAATTGAGCAATCGCGCCCTCGAAGACGCCCTTCGCTACGATGTCTCTGCCAATTTGAACATGGACAAGTTCTTCCCGAAGAAGTGGGGCTTGAGCCTGCCGGTGTATGCCACTTTCGGCGAGCAACGGATCAGTCCACAGTTCAATCCACAGGAAGCAGACGTTCGTACGGATGTGTTGCTGGAGACTCTGCCAGAGAACCTGGCCAAGCAAAAGCTAGAGGAAATCCAGGACTACCGCAGAACCCGAAGCATCTCGTTCAACAACTGGCGAATCAGCAAAACCGGTCAACAAGGCAATGCCGCTGGAGGAAGGCCTGGCCGAGCGGGGCCGACTCGTCCCGGTGCCCGTCCGCAGGGAGGTGGCAAGCAAAAGCAGCCAGTTTCCTATCCCTGGGACATTTCCAACTTTGATTTCACCTTTGCTTACAATGAGATTTTTGCCCGAAATGCGGTCATCGAAAAGCGCCTCAACATTCAGCACCGTGGAGGCATCAACTATCGCTATCAATTCCCGCAAGTTCAGGTTAAGCCCCTGAAATGGCTGGAAGATTACAAAGGCATTGGCAAAGCCAAATTCCTGACAGATTTCACCTTGAACCCATTTCCCTCTAGCGTCTCGATTGCCATTGCTGGGGATCGACAGTTTGAGGAGCGTTTGATGCGTCCTACCAGCCAATTTGGGGGACAGGTTGACCCGTTGTTTTCGAAAAACTTCCTCATCAACCGGAGCTACAATATGACCTGGACGTTGACCAGGAGTCTACAAATCAACTATTCGGCAAACAATGTGGCCCGGGTGGACGAAGTGCAAGGGTATTGGTCCACAGCGGACCAACAAGAACGGGATTCTATTGGTCGTCTGTCTCAAAACCTGTTGAAGTTTGGGCGGGATCCCGACAATGGGCACAACCAATTGGTCAATTTTGGTCGAACCACCAACTTCACCCACAATGTAAACGTGGCCTTCCAATTGCCCTTTAGCCAAATCAAACCTCTGGACTGGATCAATGGAACGGTGAACTATACGGGTTCATTCAACTGGCAACAGGCCCCGGAAATCAACCGCAGCCTGGGAGCGACCATCGGAAACTCCCAAAATGTGCAAGCCAATGGCCGGGTGGATCTGAATGGCTTGTATCGAAAATTCAAACCCCTTCGGAAAATCCTGGAAGGTAACAACCAACGCGCCGGAGCAGGGCGCCAACCGCAAAGTCGTCCCGGTCCCAGACGCCCCAATCCGCAAGAAGGGGACGAAGAGGCGCCAGCTGACAGTACCGAGAAACCAGATCCGTTCCGTTTCCTCAAATTGATTGGCAAAGAAGTGGTTCGGGTAGCGCTGAGTGTCCGAAGCGTCGATGTTACCTATTCTCGCAACAACTCCATGACCCTGCCGGGATATTTACCCATGACGGACAACTTTGGATTGGATTGGGGGTATATGGATACGATTACCAACCGAAGGTCTCCCATTGCGCCTCCTACTGCGGCATTTGTGTTCGGTAGTCAGGAGGATCTGCGGCCCATTGCTGGGAAATATAACTGGATCACACGGGATACGACTTTGGCGAATCTCTTTATGCAGACCAGTCAAGAAATGCTCACCGCCCGAACTTCGGTAGAGCTTTTCAAAGGCTTCCGAATCGACCTTTCTGCCAACCGATCCCTCAGCCGAAACGAAAGTGAATTCTTTCGCTGGGATCCCCAAAATGAAGATTACCGCGGCTTTGATCCGCTGGCGAACGGAACCTTCAGCATGTCCTACATCTTCGCGAATACAGCGTTTGAAAATGTCGATCCGGACAATCCTCGCTCTGTATTTTTTGAACGACTCTCGAATACTCGCCAGCAGGTATCCAGCAAATATGCCCAGGCCAATCCTCAGACCACCAACGGGGATATTGTTGAGGGAGGGTTCACCAACGGCTACTTGGGGACCAACCAAGATGTCTTGTTGACTTCCTTCCTGGCCAATTATGGCTTTTTGGACGTGGATCAGATGGAACTCACTCCGTTTCCGCGCTTGCCACTACCCAACTGGAGTGTCAACTTCAACGGTCTGTCGAATCTGCCGTTTTTCAAGAAGCATTTCAACTCGGTTACTTTCAAGCATGCCTACCGGGGAACCTATACGGTGGGTACCTTCAACAACAACCTGAACTTCCAGGATTTGGATGGAGATGGCTATGCCGATTTGCCGAACTTCACCGGACAGGTTCAGAATGGGGTAGAATTGGTCGATTACTACGCCCAGGACAATATTCAGGCCGTCCAGATCAGCGAACAGTTTGCCCCATTGGCTGGCGTAAACATGAACCTGAAGAACGGCGTTACGAGTCAGATTGACTACAAACGAGGTCGTCAAATGACCCTCAACATTGGTAGCCTGCAGATGGTAGAAATGCGGAACCAGGATTTGGCAATCATGGTTGGATACCGCAAGGACAAATTGAACTGGAACTTTCGCCTCTTTGGCCGGGAGATTGACCTGAAGAACAGTGCCAACTTCCAGTTCCGGGCGACCATGCGGGATACCAAGGAAATCAATCACACGCTTTCCGCTACTGGTACCGCAAGTGATCCCGCTCAGCCTTCGATGTTCACCCGTGGTACCTTCAACCTCATTCTGTCGCCATCTATCGACTACGTGGTCAATACCCGACTGAATGTGAAGGTCTTCTATGAGCGGAATGTGAACCGTCCTTATACTTCCAATGCCTACAACACGGTGTTTGCGAGTGGCGGCGTACAGATTCGATTTACTTTAGGAAACTAGAAAACAGGGGGCAGATTTCAGGGTTCAGGTGTGGCGCGAAATTGTCTTTCCCAAGTTCAGGTTCTTTAAAGGATTCCTATTGCAAGGTTTTCCGATTCTCGGGATTTCACTTCGTTCAACAGGGAACAAATGGGGCTGCGTTAGTCCGACGGACTGTTGAAATTTCCCTGACGAGCAAAGGGAGTTCTTGAAAATCAAGATCCTCTGTATCTTGCGAAATCCCATTCTGAACCCTGCGCCTTTTTCCCTGATCCCTGTCTATGTCTCTCCCCCCCGTCATTCGGCAACACCTGGAGCAGCACCACAGCCTGCACGTAGAATCCAGCAGATCACTCAGTGGGGGCTGCATTCACCAGGCACAAACGATAGAAACCCAGCGGGGCACGTTTTTCCTAAAATACAATGAGGCGAAACAGGCCCACAACTTTGAGGTGGAGAAACAGGGGCTGGGCATATTGAAAGAGAGTGGGGCCGTGCGAGTTCCAACGGTTTATGGGACGCACGAAGTGGGCGCTCACGCATATTTTCTGGCGGAGTTCATTCCGAGTGGAGCCAAAGCCTCTGATTTCTGGGAGCAATTGGGGACCGCCCTCGCTCATTTGCATCTCCGATCCACCGAGAGCTTTGGGTTGGATCACAACAATTACATCGGGGCCTTGCCTCAATCCAATCGGCCATGGACGAAATGGGCGGAATTCTACCAACGGGAACGATTTGCGGCTAGCTGCACGGTGAAAGAGATTGACGA
>JBCCCJ010000188.1:0-7779 GCA_039033615.1 Bacteroidota bacterium | reverse complement strand
GGGAACATACCCTGGCCAATTATGGCATCTCCAGCCGGGAGATCATCAAGATTCGCCAGAAGGTCATCGAAGGAGTAGAACTCAAGGACGGCTACCGCTGGAACAACTACTACGTGAATGCGGTCATTCAGATCGTTCGGGAAACCTACGTTCGCAAAACCAAGAACAAACACGCCAGCCAGATCAAGCACATGGGCGCCTATCTCTACAAGATGCTGATGCAGGGCTGGTTGATCGATCAGGTCGAGCAGATGCGTCGCGAGGGAGCCGAACCCATCAGTGCCCAACTGGATGTGTTCAAGCAGTTCGAAAACCTCCGGGACAGCAAGATGTACGAGAAAGTCGCCGAAGAGCCCTTCCGCACCGACTACGCTTCTTTCAAGGAGATGTATCAACTTCACAAAGAAGTCCATCAATCAGACATCAGCGAGGCAGAATACGCCTTTGACCTCGGCTATGAAATCAGAGGAGACTACGTAGAGAAAGTACGGTAGGCAGGGGTCATATTTCAGGGTTCAGGGTTCACAAATAGCGCCGAATTGAATTCGGCTTGAGATTCAAAAAAACTTGCTTCATTCCTTACGGAAATCGAAATTTCCCTGCTGAGCGAAGCGAAGTCCCGCTTGCGGGATTCCTTGGTTCATCCCCCAACCCCCTTCGCTTACCGCACGTTCATTCGCACAAGGGGGCTTTTCTGCGAAATAGATCTCTGTCCCCTGTTCACAGCCACTTTTTCCTTCGAAAGAAGATCAGCAGGGCAATCCCTATGATCAACATCACCCCCAACACTCCAAAATAGCCGCCTTCCCATTTAGTTTCGGGCATATAATCGAAATTCATCCCGTAGATTCCGGCAAGGAAGGTCAAAGGAATGAAGAGCGTCGAAATGATGGTGAGCACCTTCATGATCTCATTCATCTTTTGTCCCTGCAAGGCCAGATGTAAGTCTTGCAGACTGCTCAGGAGGTCGCGCTGGGTATCGATCCCTTCCATCACCTGGTGTACCTTCTCTTGAAGGTCTTTGAAGAAGCGCTGGGTTTTGGGTTGGATCAATTTCCGATCTGGATGGGTGAGATGATTCAGGACTTCCCGCATGGGATAGACCGATTTTCTCAGTTGGATCAATTCCCGCTTTTCTTGCTGGATGGCGGTGAGATCAAACGCTGAGAGCCCTTGCTGGATTTGTTCTTCCAATTCTTCCACCTGATCCTCGATCTGATCAATGACTGCATAATAGTGGTCGATCACCGCGTCCATCAATAGGTAGAGCAAATAATCTGCTTTGTGTTGATGAATCCTCGCCGTCGGGTTGCGAATGCGTTTCCGTACCTCCTCAAACACATCTGCCGGGTGTTCCTGAAAAGAGATCACGAAGGTAGGACCGAGGAGAAAGCTGATTTGTTCCAGGGCAATGCCTTTGGGGGAAGGGTCAGGATACAGCATATTGATCACCACCAACAGATAAGCATCGAATTCTTCCGCCTTGGGTCGCTGCTCCGGATTGAGGATGTCTTCCCGCGTCAACTGGTGGATGTGGAGCACTTCTCCCAACTGTTGAATCAGCTCCGGTTGATGCAGGCCATCTACATTGATCCAACTGATGCCCGCCTGAGAAAGAGCATCCGAAAGAGAAGCAATGTTCAGGCCTTCAGTCTCGGTGTATGCGCCTTTCTGATATTGAAACGCCTTGATGGAGATGGGCAGGTGGACGTCTGGGCGAATGCGGTGAATCATATCAGGCTTTTTTGAGGCAGCACTTCTTATACTTTTTTCCGCTTCCGCAGGGACAGGGATCATTGCGGCCTACCTTTGGTGCGGAGTTGACAATGGGGGATACGGGCGAAGGGAGCCTGGGAGGTAGAGGTTCTTGGTTGAGAAAAGCTTCGTCAAGAAAAGGGGTTGCCAGATTGGGAGAAAAATCCGAATCGGCCAATTGCTCCTCAGCGAGGATCTCTCGAAAACGCTGATAGCGCTGCACAATGGGGGGATAAGTGTAATCGGTGTATCCAAGAGAGGGATAGCGGCCGAATTCTGCCCAAAACATCGGCTGATCTCCATACATGTTTTCGTCGATCATTTCTCGCGCAAAGAGTTCGTTGATCAACTCATCGAGCTTGTCATCCCGTATTTGGAGATCATACGCAATGCCAATCAAGCTTGTACAGAAAACCTCATGGTCGTCATACTCTGATTCTTTCAGAGGAAGCGCCAAGGCTTTCTGAACCGTTTCAGTGAGAAACTTCAGCACTTCCGCCTGTTGCTCCGGTTGGTCGTGCCACATGATGGTCAAAGCCTCGGCAGCCGCCGCTCTCGCGAAACCATAGGCTTGCGGATTCAGCATGAAGGCCTGGAGACGCTCGAAGTCCTGGTTTCCCACTCGATACAATACCTCATGCAAATCCGTTGTCAGCGTATCCCCTAGCCAAAAATCGAGCACAAAAGAAGCTTGCTTGAGGAAAAAAAGGAGATCAGGCAAACACGCTGTAGCCTGAAGTTCTGCTAGGAGAAAAATGGCGTGAATCCCAAATTCAAGCGGGCAATCCTCATCTTCAATGAATCGGTGATAATGATGGCTGTGCCGATAGACGGTTTCCAGCAGGAGCAACCGGAGATCCTCAATCAAGGTCTTGCGGGGGAGGGCCAGCAAATTGCGGATGAACTCGTCCGGGAGGTCAAATCCATATTCATACAATTGCTCAATCTCTGGATGATGAAAGACCGGGGCGTTCGACCACTGCTCTATTCCGCTTTTTTCTTCCCAGACTTTGAGCAATCGTTTTTGGGTCTGACTGAGTTTCTGTTTCAATTCCTCTACTTCTTCCCTTCGCTCTTCGACCTCTGCCAATAACCCCATCGCCCGGAAAAGCAAACGGATGCGTTTAGTGAGGGGAAAATCTGGATCGACCTCCTCCATCATGCGATATCTTTGACGCGCATCTTCGATTTCTCCCTGATCCAACTGAAACAACACACAAGCTTCCTGATGGGCCAAAAA
The DNA here is from genome assembly GCA_039033615.1 of Bacteroidota bacterium. Lineage (GTDB taxonomy): Bacteria > Bacteroidota > Bacteroidia > J057 > J057 > JBCCCJ01. The sequence goes on along the minus strand of JBCCCJ010000188.1, from coordinate 4,784 downwards.
CTCCACCAGGTGAAAAACTTCTCGCTCAGGCATGAGGTCAGGCAAATACAATCGTTCGCCCAGCAACCGGAGGATTTCTTCCTCCGGGGCCCCATCGGAAATCAACTGCTTGGCCTCATTGATCCGCCCGAATAAATAATCCGGGAATCGCTCTCGAATGTCGGACAGAACTCCACGAGCGCGATCTATTTGCTCATCAGCTAGCAGGCTATCATAAAAGAAGTTCGCAAACCTGGGATTATTCGGATAAGTTATACAGGCGAGTTCAATCTGCTCTAGATCACCCGCTTGTATCTCTTTGTCTTGAAAGCGCTGAATTAAGTTCACGAGAGCAGTTAGCTCTTGAGGATCTTTCACATCAACTAGGGGTTCCCCAGTCAATTTGATTTGAGTCAGTTCAAGTCTTGATGAGGGCTTCATATTGGATGATTCACGTACTTAGGAACTAATTCTATGGGAAAAATGGGAGAAAAAAGATCAGAAATCAACATTCCTCCTTTTTTCCTACCTTTTTCCCCCTGGTAAAAATTGGCCTGAGCGGACGATGCGCCTAGTTTTGCTCTCGTTCACTTATGTTCTACCATTTATTTCTTACCTCAATGAAAACCGTACTTACCGCTTGTCTGATCTTGCTAACCACTAGCCTATCAGCCCAAAAAACCTTTGACAAGGATTTCAATTTTTCGGAAACCACCGACGAGCAAAGGTATCAAATTCCGGTCCCCAACGGTACCGATGTATTGAACCTCAAACTCAAATCAACCTTGGAGGCAGGGACCATTCACATTCGCCTGATTGATCCTGCTGGAGAAGATCATGGTCAATTTTCCCTCAGTTGCCAGGCGGAGGAGGAAGTCCAGGTTACGGTCAACAACCAATCAAATGGAGAGCAAACGCAAGTCCAGGTCAATGGGCAAGGAACCAGCACGAGTACCACGACCACCAGCACGAGTAGTTCTACCAGTTCCTCCAATAGCAGCACGAGCATCGGTACCAAAGGGAAAGAAGACAACAAGAAATACAGCTACTCCTACTCCAGCATATCTGAAACGGATCGCCGCTCCAAAGGCAACATGAAACGACGCATCGCCCAACCAGAGGCTGGCACCTGGGAAGTCGTGATTGAGGCCAAAGAAGCTACCGGAGACGTCAGCGTCAAACTGGTCCTGGAATGAAGCGCTCCCCCTGGATCATCTTTGGTTGCATCCTTGGGATCGGCCTGTTTCCCTCAAGGGTGCAGGCTGATCTTCGGGTACACGGACGGCTTCAGTTGAATCAGGAATGGGAACGAATGGTCTATGTTTCGGTCATCCCAGATTTGAAGGCCCTCTATGCCGTTTCCAATGCCAACATTGTGATGTGGGGCCCCATTGACTCGACGGGAAATTTTGACCTGAGCGCTGATTACCTCCCAGCAGAAGCCCAACTGTATCGCATTCACGTGGTCAAACAGGGCGATCCCGCCGCGACCATCACCATCGGTGGGCAGGAAGAAAATTTTCTTTTCCTGACGATGGGGGAGGGGAGTGAGGTCCACATTCAAGATCAGGGGCAGACCTTCATTTGGGGGGATGCCAGGATGGAGGGAGGAGAAGCCAATGCCCAACTTCATCAAGTGCAAGAGTGGGTGCGAGCCTACGAAACCCAGCGGGAACAAGGCTTTTCGCTGGGGAACCAATATCTCCGCGAGGCATTGCATAGCAAGCTCCGAAACTTTGCCGATACGACCGCCTATGCCCTGGTTGGACTGTATGCCTTATACCAAACTCCCTACCAGCGCCATAGCCAGAAAGATCCTGCTTATTATCAGACGCAAATGGGGGAATGGGGCGATGAGGAGTCGGCTTACCTTGCGGCCTTTCGGCAGAGTTTGTCCTTGCCAACAACCAACTCAAATTGGGCGGGATGGTCCCAGATTCTCTGTCTACTGATTGGAGGAGGGGTGGGCTGGTTGCTCCGAATGATGTGGCACCATCGCAGACAAGCTCGCCCTGCTGCTGAGGTGGATGCCCACGGCTACCCCCAACTCAGCATTCAGGAACGCAACATCTTTGAGCATCTTCGGCAGGGCAAATCCACCAAAGAGATCGCCCATGAACTCAGCATCGAGCCCAGCACCGTCAAATCCCACATTCAGCGGATCTATCGGAAATTGAACATCAACTCACGGCGGGAAGCCATGGATTACCAGTTGCCAGGCTAAGGAAGAATCAATTCTGGAAAAATGCGGATATTGAGGAAACTCCTATCCTATGATCCGTCTTGTTTCTTTTCTGATCCTCTGCGCCATGCTTGGTATGGCTTGTCAAACCCAGGAAACCGCTTCCGAGCCTGCGGTGGAATTTGTGGCCAATCCACAAGCAGTTCCTGAGCAGACAGTTGAAACCCTGCCTTTGGGAGCAGATGCGCCTGACTTCCACTTGCCAGGGACAGATGGGAAATGGTATGCGTTACAAGACTTCGCTGATGCAAAGGCTTTGGCCATTGTCTTCACCTGCAATCATTGCCCCACAGCTCAAGCCTATGAAGAACGGCTGATTCAATTGAACCAGGACTATGCGGAACAAGGCTTGGCAGTGATCGCCATTTCCCCGAATAGTCCTTTGGGGCTTCTGTATGAAGAATTGGGCTATTCCGATCTGGGAGATACTTACGAAGACATGGTGTTGCGGGATGAAGGAATGAACTTCCCGTTTCCCTATCTCTATGATGGGGACGACCACGCTGCTTCTCTGCAATATGGGCCAGTGGCTACGCCTCACTTTTTCTTGTTTGATGAGGGGCGAAAATTGCGGTACGTGGGAAGAATGGACAAATCAGAAGCGCCCGGCACTGCCAATTCTGAAGATGCACGGGCAGCGATTGAGGCCTTACTTGCCGGAGAGGAAGTTGCGACTCCGGAAACCAAAACCTTTGGTTGTTCTACCAAATGGGCCTGGAAAACCAAGTGGAAAGACAAGGTGAATGCAGACTGGGCAGCTTTGCCAGTAGCAATTGGTCAGATTGATACGAGCGGGATTCGCGATCTACTGGCCAATGATTCGGACAAACTTCGACTGATCAATATCTGGGCTACCTGGTGTGGTCCATGTGTGTTGGAATACCCGGAGTTCATCGCAATCCATCGAATGTTCAAAGGCCGTGATTTTGAATTTGTCTCCCTCTCTGCGGACCGCCCGGAACAAGAAGGCAAAGCCCTGGAATTCCTACAGAAGCAACAGTCTGCCGTGCAGAACTATCTGTTTTCTCAGGACGACAAATATGCCTTGATTGAGGCCATTGATCCCAATTGGAATGGTGCTTTGCCCTACACCCTGTTGATCGAACCGGGCGGAAAGATCGCCTACGCTCATCAAGGCTCCATTGATCCGCTCGAACTCAAGCGGGCCATTGTGGACCATCCGATGATTGGCCGGTATTTTTAAGCAAGAAGGAGTCCCCCCACTGGACAAAAGGCCAAATGATGGCTTCAAAGCGCAGCTCTCCCTAGTAAGGCGGGTTGGCCATTCCGGTTTCCCCGAAATAAACTGCGTCCAGCCTGTCCCGAGAATCAGGAAGGTTTGGGGAGGAAAGTGGCGTTGGGCTGGGACTTCGGCGCTTTTTGCCTCCCGCAACGAAGTGGTCTCACTTCCTTTCTTGCCAGCGGCAAGTCTGACCTCTGACAATGAAATGGTCTGACATCTGACTTCTCCTACAACAACTTGACCCGCATCACAAACATGTCGGCAGTCATGTATAAGTAGCCTTCTTGGGTATCCAGGGTACAATTGGAGGTGGCTTGTCCCGTGCGGATCTGCCCAAGGGGAGTTCCGTCGGGATGAAACACCCAGACCCCTCCTGGGCCGGTGGCAAAGATGGTCCCATCCGATCGCACAGCTAATCCATCGGGGAGGCCTTTGTTGTCTGCGCCCACCTGATCGGTCGCGTCGAAGAAAATGCTGCCTTCGCCGATGCTGCTATCGCTGACTGGATAGCTCATCCAAATGGCCCGTTTGGGATCAGAATTGGCTACGTAGAGCGTCTCTTCAGTCGGAGAAAAGCCAATGCCATTGGGCCGACTCAATTCAGCTGTGACCAGAGTGACCTCGCCATCTGGGGAAACTTGATAGACCCCTTGAAACTCAATTTCCTTTGCCGGGTCATCCATGTTGTACTCCAAGCCATAAGGTGGATCAGTGAAAAAGAGGCTCCCATCCTTCCGGAAGGTAGCGTCATTGGGACTGTTGAACCGCTGATCCTGATAGTGGGTTGCCAACGGCACAAAATCTGGCAGGGGGGCTTCCAGCGGGGCATTCATTCGTGCCACCTGGCGATTGCCATGCTGACACAGCACCAATTTGCCTTCGGCATCCTGTAGCAAGCCGTTGGCTCCGACTTCTCCGCCCCGTTCGGTCTGACTTGTATAGCCGGCAGGTTTCAAGTACAGAGAACTCCCTTCGCCTTCCTTCCACTTGAAAATGGAATTGGGGGGAATGTCGGTAAACAACAGGTACTGACCAGCTTCAATCCATACGGGGCCTTCGGTCCAGTCAAATCCTCCGGCAAGCACTTCAATTTCCGTTTCTGGAGCGACGATTTGATCAAAACGGGCATCCATAGAAACCAAGCTTCTTCCCGGCGCATCAAAAGAAGTATGTCCATAAGGAGGCTGCTGACAGGCAAATAAGCCGAGTAACCAAGACAAGCAAATGTGAAAACGAAACATGAAAATGGGGAAAAGTGTGTCCAGAGCTAATGTGAGAGGGCAGGATCTCTGAAAGGTACACTTTTTTTGTTGGAGGTCT
>JBCCCJ010000187.1:0-7780 GCA_039033615.1 Bacteroidota bacterium | reverse complement strand
TTGCATTTGATCAACGAAGCTACTGAGCGGGCCATTCAGCACCAAGAGGGAAGTACTGTTGAATATCGAATTTTTCCGCGAAAGGGCGAAATGCGATGGGTCAAAGCTGCAACCCCAATATGGTTGGACAATACCCGGTTGTTAGGAGTAACCTTGGACATCACAGAGATCAAAGAGGCTGAACAGTCCCTCCAAGATCTCAATGAGAATCTGGCCGCTACCAACGAAGAACTGCGGGTCAGTCAAGAAGAACTGTTGTCTTTTCAGGAGCAACTCCAGGAAAAAAACCGCGTCTTGGTCGAACAACGATTGTTGATGGTCCAAGGAGAAGAGGTGGCTAAATTAGGGGCTTGGATTTTAGATCCTGAAGACCTCCGGACGGAATTTACAGAAGGCTTCACCAAGGTACATGGATTCGAAGCGGCAGAAGTGAGTCCCATGAATGCCTTGCACCTGTGTGAAGACCGCATTCACCCCAATGACAAAGAGCGAGTGGTGGAGGTGTTGAGGCAATTGGACCAACAAGCATTACCCTTTTCCCTGGTCTATCAATTTTTGATTCCAGGTAGAACTCCGATTTGGCTGAAAGATACGGTAGGGCATCGCTTGTCAGATGGGCGTTTCGTAGGAACCAGCCAAGACATCACCCTGCAAAAAGAGCAAGAGCTGGAACTCCTCGCCACCAAGAAAGAATTGGAGCAAATGATTTATTCTATTTCCCATGATTTGCGGGCGCCCATTCGCCATATCAATGGCTACAGCAACATGGTATTAGGGGAGGCAGATGGATTGGAAGAAGGACAGCGGAATCGCCTTGAACGAGTGGTCACAGCTTCGGATCGCTTGGGGAATCTGATCGATGAATTATTAGAATATTCTCGGGGAAGAAGGAAGCAATTCAAACCCCAAGAAGTGAATTCCCAGCAACTGGTTGGCAATTTGGTGCAACCCTATGACTTGAATGGGATCAACTGGGAGGTGGGCAATCTGCCAATTCTACAAGCGGATCCAGATTTGCTAGAGCGGATATTTGCCAATTTGATCGACAATGCCGTCAAATTTACCAGGAAAAAAGAGCAGGCCAACATTTCCATCTCTGCAAACTGGCAAGAACAGGAGCAAGCTTGGGTATTCCTGATCGAAGACAATGGAGCAGGCTTCGACATGCGCTTTGCCAACAAACTATTTGCTGTATTTCAGCGTTTGCATCTGCATGATGAATTTCCTGGTACAGGAATCGGCCTGGCAACGGTCCAGCGGTTTGTGCAGATGCATGGCGGTAAGATATGGGCCAAAGGGGTTGTAAATGAGGGGGCAAAATTTTATTTTACCATTCCACAGTAGGGCGCCCTACTTTATGTTAGGCACACGCAAAGAATAACTTCCCCTTTTCGCACAAGGATTTCATTCCAGGCCCCATTTCAGTTTGGAGAAGCAGAAAGAACAGGCGAATTGGCCCAAGTTATTTGCTGAGCGTTACGCAATCGAGAATGAAAGCCATCTCATGAAAGAAGAATTAGTGATCCTATTGGTCGAAGATGATGAATTTGATGCAGATATGACCATCATGGCTTTGAAAAAGGCCAAGGTTCCTCATCGGATTGTCTGGCTGAAAACTGGCCAGTTTCTGTTGGATTATTTGCTAAGCCATCCAACGGATAGCATTTCTCTTGTGTTGATGGACATCAATATGCCTCAAATTTCAGGTCTGGAGGCCTTACAAATTGTGCGGGCCAGGGGATATACAGCACTGCCAGTGGTCATGCTGACTTCTTCCAACCGACCCGAGGAGATTCAGGCCTGTTACGATCACGGTTGCAACTCTTACGTTACCAAGCCCGTGAAAACCAAGGACTTCCAAGAAGCCGTGATGCAGCTAGGATTGTATTGGACTGAATTTAATCAGTTACCTTCCGAATAGACCCACGCCTAACATTCACTTTTCGGACCTCAGGTATTACCCAGTCGATGCGTCGGCTGAGGCAACTGAGCCATTTTTTCCAACCAAGGCTGTAACCAAGGATGGTCCACCAAAAAACTGCTGAGATCCTGGAAATTGGGCACCTCACAAGGCGGAATGGCAGCTTGTGAACTCCTCAGAATGAAATGATGGCCTCTGACCTCTAGGTTGTGGTAGGTTCTGAGGCAATGCTGCGGGTCATCCCATGCCAACCGGAAGACCCCGAGTTCGTCGGACCAGGTTCCCGTCGAAACGACCGCTTGCTCTTGCACTTCTCCTTCTCCAATGGAATGAATGCTCGGACCCCACCAGTGATCAAAGACTGAGTAGGTAAAATGCCCGTCTGCATGCAGACTGAGCAGGGAAATGGTCGTTTGATAGTTGGCAATGGGGCCAGGACCATCATATCCAACCAACACCAGAGAAGGCTGGGCTGGCAACAGGGAGGGAAGTAAGAAAAGCCCAACCCACAAACCTGTGAGAATGTGCTGCATAGGAAAGAGTGCTTCTGATGAATACGCGAGAGAAAGAGTGGCGTTGATAGAAGGAAGTGGGAATTCTTGCGAAAAAAGCTGCCTCGCCCTCCTGCCTTTCGCAACTTTCACCCCAAAGAAAAACGCCGCCCTCAACCGAGGACGGCGCAAACTCTCACCAATGTAGGGGAGAGGGTTGGTGCAGTACTTAATTCTTCACCAATTTGGTATAGCTGACCGAGCCTGTGCTCATATCTCGCACCTGCAATTGATAAATGCCAGCTGGCAGATTGCGCAGGTCAATGGCATTCCGGCCACCTTGAGTCAATTTCATGACTGCTTTTCTCAAGACATTCCCCCGAGAATCAGATACCCATATCTGATAAGTTCTGGTTTGTTGACTGACATTTTCAATGAAAATTCGGTCAATGAAGGGGTTAGGGTAAGAAATGTAGGAGTTGGGTCCCATTCCTTGGACATGTACCCCAGCACCCGCTACATCCAGCGAAGCACAGAGGCCGTTGGTCGTAACGATGTTTAGGACATCTACCCCGGTGGTTACCCCGAACTGTACCACGGAGAGATCGAGGAAGTTCGGGCTGGTAGAATCTCCATCAAACACCAGGGTGTGAATGGTGTAATCTCCAGCTGAAGCTACGGTGAAACTGGGCGTAGTTCCCACCTGCTCGATGATCAGGCTATTGCCAGAAGTCAATACGTAGATCACAGAATAGCCCGTGGGGACCACGATATTGCCATCAGGTGTAGCAGATACGGTAGCCGTACCACTCATCAACTGAACGGGATCTTGGTCGATGGTGAGGGTGCCAGCGTCTGCGGTACAGTTTTGGACGTGTACCCCAGCTCCCGCTACGTCCAGTGAGGCACAAATGCCAGTGGAGGTTACCAGGTTCAGGACATCAACGCCCGTGGTTACGCCAAACTGGACGATGGACAGATCAAGGAAGTTGGCGCTGTTTGAATCTGCGTCAAAGACCAAGGTATGGATGGTGTAATCGTCAGAAGTCGTTACGGTGAAGACAGGAGCCGTATTGACTTGCTCAATCACTAGGTTGGGACCAGAAGTCAGTACGTAGATGACTGAATAACCGGTTGGGACCACGATGTTGCCATCAGGCGTGGCAGATACTGTCGCAGAGCCAGCAGCAAGGATGACTGGATCCTGATCGATGGTGATGGTTCCCGCATCAGCAGTACAGGTCTCTACGCCGACTGGAGCACCGGCTACGTCCAAGGAAGCACAGAGGCCATTATTGGTAACGATGTTCAGCACATCTACTCCGGTAGTTACCCCAAATTGTACCACAGACAGATCTAGGAAGTTCGGGCTGGTAGAGTCCCCATCGAATACCAAGGTGTGAATGGTATAATCTCCGGTGGCGGTTACGTCAAAGGTAGGTGCGGCATTGACTTGTTCGATCACCAAGTTGGGACCAGAAGTCAGTACGTAGATGACTGAATACCCTGTCGGTACGACAATGTTACCGTCAGGCGTAGCCGAAATGGTGGCCGAGCCATTGATCAGGACCACGGGATCTTCGTTGATGGTCAAGGTACCTGCGTCTGCCGGACAATCTTGTACGTGTACCCCAGCTCCTGCCACATCCAAGGACGCGCAGAGGCCATTTGCACTTACCAAGTTCAAGACATCTACCCCGGTGGTTACCCCAAACTGTACCACGGAAAGATCTAGGAAGTTGGGGCTGGTAGAATCTCCATCGAACACGAGCGTATGGATGGTGTAATCATCAGAAGCCGTTACGGTGAAGACGGGAGCAGTATTGACTTGCTCGATCACCAAGTTCGGTCCAGAAGTGAGTACGTAGAGGAAGGAATAGCCTGTTGGGACTACGATGTTGCCGTCGGGGGTAGCAGAAACGGTCGCGCTTCCATTAGCGAGGATGACCGGATCTTGGTCGATGGTCAAGGTGCCAGCGTCAGCGGTACAAGCCTCTACGGTTACCGGAGCACCAGGCACGTCCAGCGAAGCACACAAGCCGTTATTGGTAACGAGGTTCAAGACATCTACGCCAGTCGTTATGCCAAACTGTACCACCGAGAGGTCGAGGAAGTTGGGGCTGTTGGGGTCGCCATCATACACCAAGGTGTGGATGGTGTAGTCTCCAGTCGCCGTTACGTCAAAAGTCGGTGCGGCATTGACCTGCTCGATCACGAGGTTGGGACCAGAAGTCAGCACGTAGATGACCGAGTAGCCAGTCGGTACGACGATGTTGCCATCAGGGGTAGCGGATACGGTTGCGCTTGCACCCACCAAGGTAACGGGATCTTGGTCGATGGTCAAGGTTCCCGCATCAGCGGTACACGCTTCTACGGTTACCGGGGCACCGGGCACGTCCAGCGAAGCACAAAGGCCGTTATTGGTAACGAGGTTCAAGACATCTACGCCAGTCGTTACCCCAAACTGTACCACAGAGAGATCGAGGAAGTTCGGGCTGGTAGGATCGCCATCATACACCAAGGTATGGATGGTGTAGTCGCCAGGAGTAGTTATGTCAAAGGTAGGTGCGGCATTCACTTGCTCGATCACCAAGTTCGGTCCAGAAGTCAGTACGTAGATGACTGAATATCCAATAGGTACAACGATGTTGCCATCTGGTGTAGCGGATACGGTTGCGGTTCCATTGGCGAGGATGACCGGGTCTTGGTCGATGGTCAAGGTGCCAGCATCAGCGGGACAATCTTGTACGTGTACGCCCGCACCTGCCACGTCCAAGGACGCACAGAGGCCGTTAGCCGTTACGAGGTTCAGCACATCTACGCCCGTCGTTACGCCAAACTGTACCACGGAAAGATCGAGGAAGTTTGGGCTGTTGGGATCTGCATCATACACTAGGGTATGAATGGTGTAATCCGCAGAAGCCGTTACGTCGAAGGTAGGGGCAGCATTGACTTGCTCGATCACCAAGTTCGGTCCAGAAGTCAGCACGTAGATGACGGAGTAGCCAGTCGGTACGACGATGTTGCCATCAGGCGTAGCGGATACGGTTGCGGTACCGTTGGCGAGGATGACCGGATCTTGGTCGATGGTCAAGGTGCCAGCGTCAGCGGTACACGCTTCTACCGTTACTGGGGCACCAGGCACGTCGAGAGAAGCACAGAGGCCGTTATTGGTAACGAGGTTCAAGACATCCACGCCGGTCGTTACGCCAAACTGTACCACCGAGAGGTCGAGGAAGTTCGGGCTGTTGGGATCAGCATCATAGACCAACGTATGGATGGTATAGTCTCCAGCGGTGGTTACGTCAAAAGTAGGTGTGGCATTGACCTGTTCAATCACGAGGTTGGGACCAGAAGTCAAGACGTAGATGACGGAGTAGCCAGTTGGTACGGCGATGTTGCCATCAGGGGTGGCGGATACAGTTGCAGTACCGCCAGCTAGGATGACCGGATCTTGGTCGATGGTCAAAGTGCCAGCGTCAGCCGTACATCCTTCTACGGTTACCGGGGCTCCAGGTACGTCTAGGGAAGCACAGAGGCCGTTATTGGTAACGAGATTCAAGACATCTACGCCAGTCGTTACGCCAAACTGTACCACCGAGAGGTCGAGGAAGTTGGGGCTGTTGGGGTCGCCATCATACACCAACGTATGGATGGTATAATCGCCAGCAGCAGTTACATCAAAGGTAGGTGCGGCATTGACCTGTTCGATCACGAGGTTCGGCCCAGAAGTCAGTACGAAGATCACGGAGTACCCAGGAGGAACGGTACTGTTGCCGTCAGGGGTAGCGGATACGGTGGCAGTACCTCCAGCGAGGGTAACGGGATCTTGGTCGATGGTCAAGGTGCCAGCGTCAGCCGGACAATCAATGGCGGTTACATCGTCTCCAGCCAAATCAAGGGCCGCACAAATGCCAGAGCTATTGATCAGGTTGATCACGTCAATGGCAGTGGTGGTACCCGGCACGATGACGCTCACATCCAAAAAGTCGGGGCTATTCGGATCGGGGTTGTACACAATAGAGTGGACATTGTAATTCCCTCCCTGAGTTACGACAAATTGGGGGGTGCTACTGAGTTGCTCAATGACCAGGTTGTTGCCACTGGTCAGCACAAACGCCTGTACGTAGCCAGCAGGAATGACCGCGTCTCCCAAAGTGCCAAAGGTGATGGTCGCATTTCCTCCAGCGAGAAAGACCGTATCCTCATCTACTTTTACCGTTCCAGCGTCGGCCAGACAAGTAGCGGCGAGATTTTGGATTACATTCGCCAAAATGGTCCAGGCCGCCGCCGTTGGGTGGGTGGCAGTATTGTTGTGAAAGAAAAAACCGACTCGGGGCGCGGGGGCATTCAAGCCTACCATGGCGTCTCCAGTGTCGTAGGAAAATAGGGCGTACTGATCGGTGGTACCCGCAATCCGGGCAATCAAATCAGCAGTATTGGGTGGATTCCCCCAGCGCAAGGTCGTATTGGCCTGGGTGACTGCGACGGTTCCACTCAATGGCTGCACAAAGGGGCTGTTGGGATCAAGGATCTCCAACTGGCTCACATTGCTGGCAATGCCGAAGTCGGTGCCATCGACCGGGCCGGTCATGCCCATGTCTCCCAGAAGTTGGGACTCACTGACGATGATAGGTACGGCCACGTTGCGGAAGGTCGTTCCTACCACTGTGGGCGAAATCGTGGCGGAAATGAATACGAAATCCTGGCCAGCGGCATCAGCGGCGGTAGCAGGATCACTGCCTCCTTTGACAGTAACGGAAAAGCCGAGGTTTTGGAAACGGTTCAAGAGCTGTTGGTCTCCATTTCCCAAGTTGCCTGCACCGGGACCGGTGACGAGCAAGGCGGATTGAGCCAACAATTGACTGACTCCTAGAAGGAGCATCAACATTGTGGCTGCTAAGTAGCGGTACAACAGGTTTGGATAAGATTAAGGGGTGTAACGAGAGCTATAAAAGTCCTGCTGGTCGTAGCGGCGTATGCGGCACGTTCCCAAAAAGGAACCTATTTTGCTCAATCCGAAAGATTTTGCCCCACAGAAATGATCCAGATTGGATCATATGAAATGTTCTCCCTTTGATTATCCATCCAGCAGCCCGATAAACAAAGAGAACTTTTTGTGCACGCTGGATTATATGAAAAAACAGGTATGCGTTATTTGTCATATCTGCCTGTGCGATACCTGCCCTAGCGACTCTTTGATGCCTGTGGTTGGAGCCACGAATTGCCCCGATTTTCCGAATGGGTTTCTCGCAGCTTTTTCTTTTGTACCAATTCGGATGGTTCGACAGGCTCTCCACAAGTTCGTGGCTACTCTTTGATGCCTCTTAGTTGGAGCCACGAATTGCCCCGATTTCCCGAATGGGTT